>CAIYXH010000141.1 GCA_903930195.1 uncultured Actinomycetes bacterium
CTCGCCAGGCGTACCTGATCGAGGAGCCGATGGCCGCCGCGATCGGCGCCGGCCTTCCTGTCGCCGAGCCGACCGGGAACATGATCGTCGACATCGGCGGGGGCACCACCGAGGTCGCCGTGATCTCGCTCGGCGGGATCGTCGTCTCGCAGTCGCTGCGCGTCGGCGGCGATGAGATGGACGAGGCGATCATCAACCACATCAAGCGCGAGTACAAGCTCCTGATCGGCCAGCAGACCGCCGAGGAGATCAAGCTCGAGGTCGGCTCGGCCTTCCAGATGAAGGACGAGGTGCAGGCGGAGGTTCGTGGCCGCGACATGCTCACCGGCCTGCCGAAGACCGTGATCCTCTCGAGCGAAGAGGTGCGCCATGCGCTCGACGAGCCGGTGCTCCAGATCATCGACGCGATCAAGTCGACGCTCGACAAGACGCCCCCGGAGCTCGCGGCGGACATCATGGACCGCGGGATCGTGCTCGCCGGCGGCGGGGCGCTCCTGCAGGGGCTCGACCAGCGGATCCGCCAGGAGACGCACATGCCGACCCATCTCGCCGAGTCGCCGCTCACCTGCGTCGCCGTCGGCTCGGGCCGGAGCCTCGAGGAGTTCGAGGCGATGCGCAACAGCCAGCGCGCGCGTGGCCGCTCCCGGCCCCGCAACGGCCGCCGGTAGGCAAAGGGTCAGACCTCAGGTCTGACCCGGCGTGGCGTCACACAGCCCGCTTTAACAAACACAGCCGCGAAGCCCGGTAGACTGGCCGTCCCGTGCCTCGTAACCGGACCGTACGCCTCGCGGTCCTGGGCTCGTCCGTTCAGCGCGCCGCTGCTGCCTCCGGCCACTCCCAGAACCGCACGAGCGCCCTCAGGCGGAGGATCGTCATCGCGTTCCTCGTCCTGGTCTCGCTCGGCCTGATCTCGGTCTCGTTCCGGTCATCGGCGCTCGACTCCGTCGAGGGCACGGGCGCTTCGGCGTTGCGGCCGTTCCAGGTCGCTGCGAATCGTGTCGCCCGGCCGTTCCGCGACGGCTCCGGCTGGTTGCAGGGGCTCTTCGATGCGAAGGCGCGCAACCGCAAGCTGACGGCGCAGGTCGAGCACTACCGCCAGCTCTACGCCGAGCAGAAGGGCGCGATCGAGCAGAACAAGCATCTGCAGAAGCTGCTCCGCTACGAGAACTCGCCGAGTTTCCCGGAGGGCTACGTCCCCGTCGCCGCACAGGTGATCACGAGCCCCTCCGACCTCGACCAGAGCGTGACGATCGCCGCCGGCACGAACAGTGGCATCGCCGATCAGGACGTGGTCGTGACGGACAACGGCCTTGTCGGCCAGGTGACGCGGGTGTTCGCCACCGAGGCCCGGGTGACGCTGATCACCGATCCGGACATCTCCGTGCGCGCTGTCGACGAGACGAGCCAGTCGGCGATCGGCGACGTCGACCACGGGAGCGGCACGGACGCGCTCGTCTTCGACGGCGTGACGAAGGACAAGACGGTCGTCGCGGGCGACACGATCATCACCGCCGGCTCACCGGGCAACGGGAAGCTGTCGTCGCTCTACCCGCGGAACGTCCTGATCGGCACCGTCACGGGCGTCAGCCAGAGCGACACCGACGTCTACAAGAACATCCAGATCGAGCCGTTCGTCGACTTCTCCTCGCTGCAGTCCGTCCTCGTGCTGACGCCGAAGCAGAGCCACGGGAGCCGATGACGCTCGACGCGGTCAAGGCCGCCGTGCTCCTGTTCCTCGCCGTGCTCCTCCAGGAGTCGCTCGTCGCGGTCTACACGCCGTTCGGTGGGGCGGCCGACATCGTGCTCGTGCTGCTGCTGACGCTGGCCCTCCTGCGCGGCTCGGTCTTCGGCGCCGTGGCCGGGTTCTGCACGGGGTTCGTGCTCGACGTCTCGAACCTCGGGACGCTCGGCTTCACCTCGCTGCTCCTGACGGTCGGCGGCTTCTGGATCGGCCGCTACGGCGAGACGACGGCGCGCGACCGCGCCCATGCGCCGTACAGCTCGGTCGGCGTGGTCACGATCCTCTACGCCTGCGCCGCGCTCGGGCTGCACTTCGTCCTCGGCGACTCGGCGCCGGCAGGCCCCGTCTTCTCCGGCCTGCCAATGGAGGTCGTGCTCAACCTGGTTCTCACCTGGCCGGTCTATGCCGCCGTACGCCGTGCCTTCCGGCCGCTGGGCAACGCAGACCGGATCCACGAGGTGAGACTCGTTGGCTAGCGCCTCGGGACGTCCGCGCCCGCGGCGGTTCCTGCCGGGCGACCCCCGGGTGGAGGAGCCGTACCGCCTCACGCCGCAGCTCGCGCTGCGCGTCGCCGTGCTCGGGGCGCTCGCGCTCGGCGTCTTCGCCGTGCTCTTCCTGCGTCTCTGGGCGCTGCAGGTGCTGTCGGGGACGAAGTACCGCGCCGAGGCGAACGACAACCGCGTGCGCACGATCCAGATCGACGCGCCGCGCGGTCAGATCGTCGACGCGAGCGGCCATACGCTCGTCACGAACAAGCTCGGCACGAGCCTCGACGTCTGGCCGTCCGACCTCCCGAAGAGCGCCACGGCGAAGGCCAAGGAGCTCGGCGTGATCGCCCAGGCGGTCGGCGTGCCGCTGAAGACGGTCACGACGAAGGTGGCGCAGTCACAGGACGACCCGCTCGTCCCGGTCGTCGTCCGGCGCGGGCTGACCGACGACCAGGTCTCGTACTTCAAGGAGCGCCGGATCGAGTTCCCCGGGGTGGAGCTCGCGGACAGCTACCTGCGCACCTACCCCTACCAGTCGGTCGCGGCGCACGTGCTCGGCTACGTCGGCGCGATCACCGCGCCGGAGCTGAAGGCCGACAAGAAGCTCGGCTACGGGCCGAACGACACCGTCGGCCAGGCGGGGATCGAGGCGACCTACGACCGCTACCTCAAGGGCAAGGACGGAACGGCCCAGCTCACCGTCGACTCGCTCGGCCGGCCGACGAGCTCCGTCACGACATCCGTGCTGCCGCAGGCCGGGAACACGGTCAAGCTCACGATCGAGCTGAAGCTCCAGCAGGCGGCGCAGAAGGCCCTCAAGTACGGCGTCAACCTCGCCCGCTCGAGCGGGCAGACGGCGGCTGACGGCGGCGCGATCGTCGCGATGAACCCGAACACCGGTGCCGTCCTTGCGCTCGCCTCGTACCCGACCTACCAGCCGTCGGTCTACGTCGACCGGAGCCCGAAGAAGCTGGCCGAGCTGCAGAACCCGGCGGCCGGTGCCGCGAGCAACTACCCCGGCATCGACCGCGCCCTCGACGTGGGCTATCCGCCGGGCTCGATCTTCAAGCCGGTCACGGCGCTCGCGGCGCTCGAGGAGCACCTGATCGCCCCGAGCCAGTCGCTGCTCTGCTCGCCGACGTACACCGCCTACAAGCAGACCTTCAAGAACTGGGACCCCGACACGAACCAGTGGATGGAGCTCCCGCAGGCGCTCGCCGAGTCGTGCGACACGTTCTTCTACCAACTCGGCGACCGCTTCTACAAGCTCCCGTCGAGCCGCGGTCACGCGCTGCAGCAGTGGGCCGCGCGCTTCGGCTTCGGCGAGGACACGGGGATCGACGTGGGCCCGGAGGATCCGGGCCTCGTGCCGACCCCGGAGTGGCGCCGGCAGGCCTACAGCGGCTCGGAGTACACGGAGGTCGACCGCACCTGGAAGCCGGGCTACTCGATCCAGCTCGCGATCGGCCAGGGCGACCTCGAGGTGACGCCGCTGCAGATGGCGCGGTTCTACTCGCTGATCGCGAACGGCGGCAACCTCGTCACGCCGTACCTCGTCCAGGACGTGCAGCAGGCGGGCGGCGATCCCAAGAACCCGCAGATCCTCCGCCAGTTCGGAGCACAGCCGTCGACGCCGAGCGGGGTGGACGCCTCGGCGTTGCAGGTCGTCCAGGAGGGGCTCTACAGCGGCACCCACTCGAGTGACGGCACGTCCTACGGCGTCTTCGGCGACTTCCCGGTCTCGATCGCCGGCAAGACCGGCAGCGCCCAGAAGATCGTGCACCTCGCGGGCTATCCGAACGGCGTCGAGGAGACGCAGTCGTGGTGGTGCGGCTACGGCCCGACCGACAGCGCCCAGATCGTCGTCTGCGCGGTGATCGAGAACGGCGGCGAAGGCGCTGCTGCGGCCGCGCCGGCGGCGCTGCAGGTCTTCAAGTCGTACTTCAAGGTGCATCAGGCCACGACGATCACGGCGCATCCCTCGGACTGATGGCGATCGAGGCAGTCGACGGCCGCGTCCGCGGCCTGGGAAGCAGGGGTCGAGAGCAGCAGCTCGGGCTCGCCGTCGTCCGGCGCCTCGACTGGCTCCTCGTTGCGGCGGTGGGCGGCGCGCTCGCCTACGGCCTCTGGGCGATCGACGGGATCACGCGCGACAACACGGGCGGGAGCTCCCTTTCGCGGCAGGGCGTCTACGCGGCAGTCGGGCTCGTGCTGCTGGTCGTCGCGATCTTCGTCGACCCGGCCCGCTACCGGGCGCACTCCCAGTGGATCTACGGCTCGCTCGTCGGGCTGCTCTTCGTCGTGCTCGCACTCGGCGCCGCGACCCGCGGCTCGAAGCGCTGGATCGACCTCAAGGTCTTCACCTTCCAGCCGTCCGAGTTCGGCAAGGTCTTCTTCGCGCTCGCGCTCGCGGGTTTTCTCAGCAGTCGCGACCGCGTCGCGAACCTCCGCAGCGCGCTCACCGCCGTCGCGCTCGCGCTGCCGCCGATCCTGCTCGTCTTCGTCCAGCCCGACTTCGGCACCGCGCTCGTCTACATGGCGGTGCTCTTCGCCGTGCTCTTCACCTTCGGGCTGCGCTGGTCGCAGCTCGCGGGTGGCGCGGCGATCGTCGCGATCCTCGCCTGCGCGGTGCTCTGGTGGCTCCCCGCCGCCGGCATCGACGTGCTCAAGCCGTACCAGGCCGCCCGCCTCACCGGCTTCACGCACCCCGGCTCGGATCCGCGCTCGGCGACCTACCAGGTGACGCAGTCGATCATCACCGTCGGCGCCGGCGGCCTGCGCGGGCGCGGTGTCCACGGCGCAACGCAGACCGGCCTCGGCTACCTGCCCGAGGACTCGACCGACTTCGCCTTCGCCTCGCTCGCCGAGCAGCGCGGCTTCTCGGGCGCAGCGATCCTGCTGCTCCTCTACCTGCTGATCGTCTGGCGCGGGATCAAGGCGATCACGGCTGCCCGCGACCGCTTCAGCGCGCTCGCGGCTGCCGGCATCGTCTTCGGCTTCCTCTTCCAGGTGTTCGTCAACGTGGGGATGACGATCGGGGTCGCGCCGGTCACCGGCATCCCGCTGCCGTTCGTCTCGGTCGGCGGCTCCTCGATGATCAGCAACCTGCTCGGCATGGGGATCCTGCTCTCCATCCACGCGCGCGGCGGACGCCGCCGGCTCGCATGAAGTCCGGCCCGGCCGGTCTCGCTCCCCGCAAGCTCCTCTCCGTCCTCCGCGACGTACGCGGCAGCTCGGGCGACGGCAGCCCGGTGGTCGTCGCGGGTGCGCGCGAGCTCGTGCCGCTCCTCGCCCGTGAGCTGCGCGCCGGAGGCGAGGCCTCCGCTGTGCGCGAGGGCGGCTCCGCGACGGGCGCGTCGGTCCTGATCTGGGTCGGCTCCGCCGACGAGGATGCGCTCCGGGACGCGAGCAGGGCGGGCGTCCCGATCGTCGGGGTGACCGAGGGCTCGAGCCTTCCGTACGTGCTCGACACCGACCTCGTCGAGCTCGCGCCGGGCGCGGGCTTCCCCGTGGACGCGATCGTCGAGGCGGTCGCGCGAAAGCTGGGCGAGCGCGGCGCCCGGCTCGCGGGGCGGCTGCCGGTGCTGCGCGAGGCGATCGTCGACGAGCTGATCCGCTCCGCTGCACGCCGCAACGGGCTGATCGGCGCGGCGGTCTTCATCCCCGGCGTCGACCTGCCGGTGCTGACGCTCAACGAGGTGCGCCTCGTGCTCCGGATCGCGCTCGCCTACGGCCAGGAGCTCGACACGAGCAGGGCCGTCGACATCGTCGGTGTCGTCGGCGCGGGCTTCGGGCTCCGCGCCGCGGCGGGCGAGCTGCTCGATCTCGTGCCGGTCGCAGGCTGGGCGCTCAAGGGGGCGATCGCCTACGGCGGCACGCGCGCGATCGGCGAGGCTGCGCGCCGCCGGTTCGCCCTCACCGCGGGTTAGGCGTCTCCGAGTCCGGGTAGACGCAGAGGGCACCTCCTCTGCCCTGCTTGGACCCAAGGAGATCGACATGAAGAAGCTGTGCGCACTTGCAGCTGCCCTGCTCGTGCCTGTGCTGACGCTGACCGCGACGGCGGGCGCGCACACGCTCGTGGCCTCCGGCGACACGTGCACGTATACGAAGTCGGGCACGTCCTACGCGGTGCAGGTCACCACACCGAGCGGCGCCCAGCAGTACGCCTTCGCGTTCGGCGCGACAGGCGCAACCGTCTCTGCGGTCTCGATCTCCGGCGCGAACGGGCAGTTCTCGACGCAGGGCCTCCCGGCCGGGACCACCGGCGCCATCGTCTCCGACGCCCCGCTCCCTGGCTCGTCGAGCGCGACCGTCACCGTCAGCGGCCCGTCGACAGGCTTCGTCCTCGCGGCGACGTCCAGCGCCGGTGGGGCCTACAGCGATCTTGTCACCTGTACGGTAGGCGCTCCCGCCCCGCCGGTCTCCCGGACGACGGCAACGCTCAGCGTCGGCCCGAAGCTCGTCTACGTCGCGCGTCAGAAGGTCTGGCACCTGACGGTGACCACCTCGACTGCCGGCACCGTGGGCGGCGTCCAGCTCGTCGCGACGAAGGGGGCCACCGGCTCGTCCAAGACGACGACCGCCAAGTCCGGCTTCCAGACCCACAAGGTCAGTCACGGCGCCGGCGCGTTCACCCTCGTGTTCCATGCGACGCCCACCGGGGTGAAGACGCTCGCGAAGGATGGCAAGGCCACGATCCGCTTCCAGGCAAGGTTCACGCCGACGGGCGCCGGAACGGTGACGAAGATCGTGACGCTGACGTTCCGCCGGTAGCGCACGAATGGTCTGCCGGACGGACCCTCACGGGAGGGTCCGTCCGTTCCAGGACCTACGCTGCCCCCAATCGACCGGAGGTGATGGCAATGGCCCTGATGGGCGATCGGGAGGCGTTCGAGCTGCTGATGATCGAGGAGGCGGATGCCTGGTTCGAGTACGCCGACGCCACCAAGGGGCTGAAGCAGGGCGGCTATGCCGAGATCGAGCCGTGGGCCTGGGCCCGGCTCCAGCAGCGGTTGCGCGCCATTCGGGCACGTCGGGCCCGGCTCCAGCCGGCCGCCGAGGCGGCGTAGCCGGAGCGTCCGGCGGGCCGTTGCTACTCTAGAAGCGGCCATGCCAAGACATTTCATGTCCACCCTGGCAGCACACACATCGTTCGCGCGCCCGGAAGATCCGGTGCTGCGCGCGCTCACATTGAAGGAGCTTTCTCGTGCCTATGAACTGGTTCCGCCGTCCCAAGGCGGAGGAGGAGCAGTCGGCGCTGCCCATCGCAGCCCCTGCCATCGAACCTGAACTCGCCCTAGCCGTCGCCGAAGTCGCGCCCGCCGTCGAAGCTGACGTCGAAGCGGAAGACGCGGACGACGAGACAGAAACACCCGAAGTAGACGTAGCAGCAGGCACCGAACAATCCAGCACCGCCCCTCGCAAGCGCCGCCGCGGTAGCCGTGGCGGCCGCGGCCGCAAGAAGAAGGTCACGCCCGCCGAGGGCGCGTCCGACGCGGATGGCGATGAGGCTGGAGCGGAGTCCACGCCCGCGGGCGAAGGCGGCTCCGACACACGTCCGGCCCGCAAGCCCGCCGGCGAGCGGCAGCAGACCGAACGCAAGCCTGCCGGCGAGCGGCAGCAATCCGAGCGCAAGGGGCGCGAGCGCCAGCCGGAGCGCAACCGCTCGACCCGCCGGCGCGAGGCTCCCCGCCGCGCGCCGCTGCCGAAGGCGAAGCGCGAGCTCCTCATCTCCGTCGATCCCGGCGAGAAGCGCGTCGCCGTGCTCGA
>CAIYXH010000142.1 GCA_903930195.1 uncultured Actinomycetes bacterium
CGTCGAGCTCGCCCAGCGCGTGCTCGCCGCCGAGGGGATCGCGGCCGGTGAGCTCGGGCTCGCGTTCGTCGCGCCCGAGGAGATCCAGGCCTTGAAGAAAGAGCATCTGGGGATCGACGAGGCGACCGACGTGCTCTCGTTCCCGATCGACGGCCGCGACGAGATCCCGCTCGGCCTGCCGCGCGCGCTCGGCGACATCGTCCTCTGCCCGCAGGTCGTGGGCGAGGAGTGGCGCTGGCCGCTCACGCACGGGCTGCTGCATCTGCTCGGCTACGACCACGGGCCCGAGATGGACCGCCGCGAGCAGGAGCTCGCATGAGCGCGAGGCGGGCTCCACGCGTCCTCGACTCGTTCAACTACGCCGCCGAGGGCGTGATCCACGTGCTGCGGACGCAGCGCAACATGCGGATCCACTTCGTCGTCGCGATCGCGGTGGTGGCCGCGGCGATCGCGGTCGACGTCTCGAAGATCGAGCTGATCGCGCTGCTCCTCTCGATCTCGTTCGTGCTCGTGGCGGAGATGATCAACACCGCGATCGAGAGCACGATCGACGTCGCGACCTCGTCGTTCGACCCGATGGCGAAGCTCGCCAAGGACATCGCCGCCGGTGCCGTGCTGATCGCCTCGCTCAACGCCGTGGCGGTCGGCTACCTCGTGTTCTCGGGCAAGGCGGCCGACAAGACCGCCCGGGTGATCGACCGCGTGCGCGACGCGCCGGCCGAGCTGACGCTGACCGCGCTCGCCCTGACGGTGCTCGGCGTGGTCGCGCTCAAAGCGTGGACGGGGCGGGGGACACCGCTGCGAGGCGGTCTGCCGTCGGGACACGCCGCGATTGCCTTCGCAGGCTGGGTCGCCGTGACCTACATCGCCCACCAGGACCGCCGGTTCGTGATCTCGACGATCGCGTTCGTCCTGGCGCTCCTCGTCGCGCAGACGCGCGTCGAGTCGGGCGTGCACTCGACGCTGGAGGTGGTGCTCGGCGGGCTCTTCGGCGCGTTCGTTACGCTCGCCGTGTTCCAACTGTCCTCGTGAGCACACCTTTTCTCCCATGAGCCGCGACCTCGTCGAACGCGCCGAGGCGGTCGCCGCCCGCGCGTATGCGCCGTACTCGGACTATCTCGTCGGAGCGGTCGTGCGCACCGTCGACGGACGCGAGTTCGAGGGCGTCAACGTCGAGAACGCGGCGTACCCGCTCGGGGTCTGCGCCGAGAAGACCGCGATCTGCGCCGCTGTCGTCGCCGGCTGCCGCCCGGGCGACATCGCCGCGATCGGCATCAACGCCTCGCCGTGTGGCGGCTGCCGCCAGTGGCTGCACGAGTTCCGGATCGGCGAGGTCAGCTACCGCGGCGACGACGGTGAGATCCGTACGACGACGCCCGCGGCGCTGCTGCCGGACGGCTGGGCGTTCCCGGCGGATTCGGCCCCCGCGTGAAGTCGGGGTTCGTCGCCGTCGCAGGACGGCCGAACGTGGGGAAGTCGACGCTCGTGAACGCCCTGACGGGTGCGAAGGTCGCGATCACCTCGAACATCCCGCACACGACCCGCCACCGGATCCGCGGCGTCTGGACGTCCGACGAGGCGCAGCTCGTGCTCGTCGACCTTCCGGGCTGGCAGAAGCCGATCGACACGCTGACCGAGCGGATGCAGGAGCGCGTCGCGCTGACGATGGCCGACGACCTCGACGTCCTCCTGCTGGTCTTCGACGCCCGCGACCGGATCGGGACGGGCGACCGCTTCGTCGCCCGCGCCGTCTACGAGGTCGGGGTCCCGGTGATCGTCGTCGTCAACAAGATCGACCGGCTGAAGAACAGCCACATCGCCACGCAGATGCAGGCGGCTGCCGCGCTCGGGTCGTTCCATGCGCTCCATCCCGTCAGCGCGCGGACGGGTGACGGGATCGAGGAGCTTCGCTCCGACCTGATCTCGCTGCTCCCCGACGGGCCGAAGTACTACCCGGACGGCGAGGTCACCGACATGCCGCTCGAGGCGCGGATCGCCGAGCTCGTCCGCGAGCAGGCGCTGCGGCTGACGAAGGAAGAGGTGCCGCACGCGCTCACGGCCGAGGTGATCGAGATCGACGAGAAGCGCGTCCACGTGCGGCTCTACACCGAGACGGAGAGCCAGAAGCAGATCATGATCGGCAAGGGCGGCAGCATGGTGCGCGAGATCGGCCGCCAGGCCCGCCCCGGCATCGATCAGCTCATCGGCCACAAGGTCTTCCTCGAGCTCCAGGTCAAGGCGTCGCCCAAGTGGCGTCGCAACGAGACCATGTTGGAACGGCTGGGGCTCTAGCCCCATCCGTTCCAAAGGGACAGGTCTTCAGACCTGTCCCTTTCTACGAAAGACGAAAACGGCTCGCCGGCCTGTCGGACTGCTGCTACGGTGACGAAACGGACTGTTCGGTCCGGTTGCAGATTGGAGAAGAAGAGCTGATGTCGCGCCACTCGACCAACCCCTGGGTTGTCCTCGTCCTCATCTGCATGGCCCAGTTCATGGTCGTGCTCGACGCAACCGTCGTCAACGTCGCCCTTCCGTCGATCCAGAAGGATCTGCACATGACGGAGGCCAACCTGCAGTGGGTGGTGAACGCCTACACGCTCGTCTTCGGCGGCTTCCTGCTGCTCGGTGGCCGCGCGGGCGACCTGCTCGGGCGCAAGCGCCTCTTCCTCGGCGGCCTCGTGGTCTTCACGATCGCCTCGCTCCTCGACGGGCTCGCCAACAGTCAGGGCTTCCTGATCGGCTCGCGCTCCCTGCAGGGGCTCGGCGCGGCGTTCATCTCCCCGGCCGCGCTCGCGATCATCGCGACGACCTTCAAGGAAGGCGCCGACCGCGCCAAGGCACTCGGCATCTGGGCGGCGATCGCGATCGGCGGCAGTGCCGTCGGCCTCGTTCTCGGCGGCGCGCTCACCCAGGCGTTCTCCTGGCCCTGGATCTTCTTCATCAACGTCCCGGTCGGCATTGGCGTCTTCATCGCCGCCACGCGGATCATCCCCGAGTCGAGGGACGAGCTCGCGCACCGCAGCTTCGACGTCCCGGGGGCCGTCTCGGTCACCGGCGGCCTGATGGTGCTCGTCTACGCGATCGTGGAGGCGCAGCAGAAGGGCTGGGGCTCGGCGACGACGCTCGTCACGTTCGCCATCTCGGCGATCCTGCTGGTCTCGTTCATCTTCGTCGAGCTTCGCGCCAAGGCCCCGCTCGTGCGGCTCTCGATCTTCAAGATCCGCTCGCTCGCGACGGCGAACATCGTGATGCTCTTCACGATGTCGGGGATGTTCGCGATGTTCTTCTTCAACTCGCTCTATCTCCAGCGTGTCCTCGGCTACGGGCCGCTCGAGGCGGGCCTCGCCTTCCTGCCGTTCACGGCCGGGATCATGGTCTCCGCCGGCTTCGCGTCGAGCTTCGCCCCGAAGATCGGCGTGCGCTCCATCGCGATCGGCGGCATGGTGATCTCGAGCCTCGGCCTGCTGCTCCTGACGCAGCTCCCGGTCGACGGGTCGTATCTCACGAACGTGCTCCCGTCGCTCGTCCTCGTCTCGCTCGGGATGGGCGCCGTCTTCGTGCCGCTCACCCTCGTCGCGACGACGGGGCTCGAGGATCAGGATCAGGGACTCGCGTCCGGGCTCTTCAACACGTCGCAGCAGGTCGGCGGCGCGCTCGGCCTGGCGATCCTCTCGACGATCTCCGCCGGGCACTCGTCCGGCAAGGGCAACGTCGGGCTCGTCCACGGTTTTCACTGGGCGTTCGCCGGCAGCTCGGCCTTCGTGATCGTCGGTCTGATCCTGCTCGTCTCGCTGCTCCGCGGCCATCACGTGGAGGGCATCGCGGCCGAGGCGGGCACCGCAGCGGTCGTGGTCTAGGGGCCGGGACGATGGTGCTGCGGGCGGACGCGCAGCGGAACCTCGACCGGCTGCTCGCAGCCGCGCGGGAGTGCTTCGCGGAGCGGGGAATCGACGTCAGCGTCGACGAAGTGGCGCGGAGGGCGGGTGTCGGACACGGCACCGCCTTCCGCCACTTCCCGACCAAGGACGCGCTCGTCAGCGCCGTGATCCGCAAGGAGCTCGAGGAGCTGATCGAGCTCGCCGACGAAGCGCTGCTCGACCCCGATCCGGGTGCGGGCTTCGAGCGGTACTTCCGGGCGATGGCAGCCGCCTACGGCAAGAACCAGGGTCTCGTCGAGGGCTTCAAGCGCTGCATCGAGACCGAACAGGCGCAGGCACTCCTCGCGGGCGCCGCCCGGCTCGTCGAGCGGGCACAGGCGTGCGGTGCCGTCCGGCCGGAGCTCGACGCCGACGACGTGCTTGCGCTGATCAAGCCGGCAAGCGAGTACCCCGACGTGATCCTCGCGGGGCTGCGCCCCGAAGCAGCGTCCATCAGCCGTTGATGCTGTAGCCGGCGCTCGCGAACGCGGCGGCGGCCGTCTGGATCTCGGTGATCCCCTTCGGCGCCGGGGCCTTCTCGATCGCCGCGAGCCCCGTCGACCGCACCTTTGCGATCAGCGGCCCGAGCTCGGCGGCGAAGTCGCGAACGGCGTGCTCGAAGGCGGCGTGCTGCGTACGGACGTTGGCCGGCGGCGTGATCGCGTCGAGCGCGGCCACGGCCGTCGTCATGTCCTCGCGCACCCGGGTCAGCGTCGTCACCGCTTGCGCTTTCGTCTTGACGGAGCTGATCGTGGAGAGCGAGCTGTAGATCCCGAGCCCGATCGCAGCGAGCTGCGAGGTGTACTGCGCCTTCGTCAGGGCCTTCGGGCCTGTGGCCGCAGTCGTGGTGACGGCACCCGTCGTCGTGGCGGTGGTGGTGGTGCTTCCGCCGCCGCAGCCGGCGGCGAGGGCGCCGAGCACCAGCAGTCCCGCACAGATCGTCGCCGTCCGCCGCACGAGGCTCAGCCGCTGATCTTGTAGCCGGCCTTGATGATCGCGGCCGCCGCGGTCTGGATCTCGGTGATCCCCTTCGGCTCCGCGCTGAGGGCCGAGAGGCCCGTCGACTGCACCTTGGTCGTCAACGCGCCGAGCTCGTCGGCAAGGTCGTGCACGCCCTTCGAGAGCGCAGCCTGCTGCGTGGTCACGTCGGCAGGCGGGGTGATCGCGTCGAGCTGTGAGGCGGCGCTCGTCACGTCCGTCTGCGCCTTCTTCAGCGCGGTCACGGCCTGGGCCTTGGTCGTGACGGTCGTCAGAGCGGAGAGCGAGGCCGAGAGCCCCGTGCCGATCTTCTTCACCTGTGCGGTGTACTGGGCCTTCGTGAGCGGCTTCGCGCCACCGCCGCCGCCGCAACCTGCGACGAGCGCGCTCATTGCGACCAGGACTCCCAGCATCGCGGCTGCCTGCCTCACGACCTACCCCTTTCGTTTGCCTGCACTGCCGTCAACCCTACTGTCGCCGCCGGGTGCCGTCCCGAGGGAGCGGGCTACACTCGCGGCGTGGCGCAGGCGTCGACCCTTCCTGCCGGCTTCGAGCTGCCGCTCGAGCGGCGCCTTCCGCGCGTCGGCGCAGTCGACCAGGTCGGCGTCGAGGCACGCGCGGCCGAGCTCGCGAAGCGGAGCATCAAGCGCGAGGCGAAGCTCTGGGCGCTCGAGCTCGCGCTCCGCTGCTGCGACCTGACGACGCTCGAGGGCGCCGACACGCCCGGCAAGGTCGCGGCGCTCTGTTCCAAGGGCATCCGCCCCGATCCGACGGATCCGTCGATCCCGTCGGTGGCGGCGATCTGCGTCTACCCGAGCCTCGTCGCGACGGCGAAGGCGCGGCTCGACGGCTCCGGCGTCAAGATCGCCTCCGTCGCGACCGCATTCCCGTCCGGCCAGAGCTCGCTCGAGGTGAAGCTGCGCGAGGTCGCGGAGGCGGTCGCCGCGGGCGCCGACGAGATCGACATGGTGATCGACCGTGGCGCCTTCCTCTCCGGCCGCTACGCCCAGGTCTACGACGAGATCCGCCGCGTCAAGGAGGCGTCTGGGCAGGCCCACCTCAAGGTGATCCTGGAGGTGGCGGAGCTCGGCACGTACGACAACGTCCGCCGCGCCTCGCTGCTCGCGATGGCCGCCGACGCCGACTTCATCAAGACCTCCACCGGCAAGCTTCCGGGCGCCGCGACGCTGCCGGTGCAGCTCGTGATGCTCGAGGCGATCCGCGACGTCTACGAGGACACCGGCCGCCGCGTCGGGATGAAGCCTGCAGGCGGCATCCGCAGCGCGAAGAACGCGATCCAGTACCTCGTCCAGGTGCACGAGACGCTCGGGCCCGCCTGGCTCACGCCCGACCTCTACCGCCTCGGTGCCTCGTCGCTCGTCAACGACATCCTGATGCAGCTGCGCAAGGAGAAGACGGGCGCCTACCAGTCGAAGGACTACTTCACCAATGACTGAGAGCATCGACCGCACCTCAGCCGTGCCCGCGGACTGGACGTATGCGCCTGCGCCCGAGTCGCGCGACGTCGTCTCGCTGCGCGAGCGCTACGGCCTCTTCATCGGCGGGGAGTGGGTCGCGCCGGCCGAGGGCGAGACCTTCACCACGATCTCCCCGCGCGACGAGGAGCCGCTCGCCGAGATTGCGCAGGCGGGGCCGGAGGACGTCGAGGCCGCCGTTGCGGCTGCGCGGGCGGCGTTCGGCCCGTGGTCGGCGCTGCCCGGCTCCGAGCGCGCGAAGTACCTCTTCCGGATCGCGCGGATCCTGCAGGAGCGCGCCCGCGAGCTGGCGGTGCTCGAGTCGCTCAACGGCGGCAAGCCGATCAAGGAATCGCGCGACGTCGACCTGCCGCTCGCAGCCGCGCACTTCTTCTACTACGCGGGCTGGGCCGACAAGCTCGAGTACGCCTTCCCGAACCGCACGGCGCGGCCGCTCGGGGTGGCCGGGCAGATCATCCCCTGGAACTTCCCGTTGCTGATGCTCGCCTGGAAGCTTGCACCGGCCCTCGCCGCGGGCAACACGGTCGTGCTGAAGCCGGCCGAGACGACGCCGCTCACCGCGCTCGTCTTCTGCGACGTGCTCCGGCAGGCGGGGCTTCCGGCCGGCGTCGTGAACATCGTCACGGGCGACGGCCGCGCGGGTGCTGCGCTCGTCGACGCGCCGGTCGACAAGATCGCGTTCACCGGCTCGACCGAGGTGGGCAAGGCGATCCAGCGCCGGCTCGCCGGGACGGGAAAGAAG
>CAIYXH010000143.1 GCA_903930195.1 uncultured Actinomycetes bacterium
CGGCAGCGACACCGACACGTACTCGCCGGCGAAGGCCCGGCGCAAGCCGCTCTCGAGCTCGTCGGCGGGGATCGCGGCGAGGAAGCCGATCCGGCCGAAGTTGACGCCGATCACGGGAAGCTCGCGTCCGCGGAAGCGCGCAAGCGCGCGCAACATCGTCCCGTCACCCCCGACGACCACGACGAGGTCGACGTCGGCATCCGGCTCCGCGTCGAAGTCGAGCTCGCCGCCCGCGGCCTCCGCGACCGCCCGCAGGCGCTCGATCGCGCCTTCGACGTTGCGCGTCCGGCCGTGCGTGACGACCGCGGCCCGGCTAACCGACGGCATCGGCGATCCAGGCGTCGAGATCGGCTGAGAGCGTTGGCTGCTCGTCGTGGACGAGATGGAGCATGAACTCGTGGTTTCCCTTCGGGCCCGGGAGTCCCGAGTCTACGACGCCGGCCACCCGTGCCCGCCAGCCGAGCGATGCCTCGGCGACCTCGCGCACGACGCGGGCGCGCACGTCCGGGCTGCGGACGACGCCCTTGGGCGCGTCCTTCGGCCCGGCCTCGAACTGCGGCTTGACGAGCACGAGCGCCTCCCAACCGGGGGCAGCCAGGGCGAGAGCAGGCGGCAGCGCCACGCGGATGGAGATGAACGAGACGTCGCAGGTGACGAGCGACGGCGCGAACGGGAGCGAATCGATGGACCGCGCGTTCGTCCGTTCGAGGACGACGACGCGCGGGTCGTCGCGCACCTTCGAGTGCAGCTGCCCATAGCCCACGTCGAGCGCGATCACACGCGCAGCGCCGCGCTGCAGCAGCAGGTCCGTGAAGCCGCCCGTCGAGGCGCCGACGTCGAGGCAGTCGCGGCCGGTCGGGTCGACGCCGTAGGTCTCGAGCGCCGTCAGGAGCTTGTAGGCGCCGCGGGAGACGTACGGTGAGGGGTGCTCGACCTCGAGTGGTGCATCCTCCGCCACCTGCTCCCCGGGCTTCGTGTGGCCCTTCACGCGCCCGGCCATGACGAGCGCCTGGGCCTGCGCGCGGCTCTCGGCGAGACCGCGCTCGACGAGCAGGACGTCGAGGCGCTTCTTCGCCACCGCAGCCCTCAGTACGTGCGGGAGACGAGCCCGTCGACGATCGCGACGAGCACGCCGGTCTCGGCGTCGATCGCCTCGAGCCGTGTCCGGGCGCGGTCGCCTGCTTCGTCGGCGAGCGTGCGGGCGCCGTCGGCGCCGATCTCGCTGACGTAGCCGTCGCCGTCGAGGATGTCGTCGACGACCTGGAAGAGCAGCCCGAGCTCGCCGGCGAAGGCACGCCACGGAGCGTGCTCGGCG
This sequence comes from uncultured Actinomycetes bacterium, assembly GCA_903930195.1. Lineage (GTDB taxonomy): Bacteria > Actinomycetota > Thermoleophilia > Gaiellales > Gaiellaceae > PALSA-600. The sequence goes on from CAIYXH010000143.1 coordinate 1,316, forward strand.
ACGGGCAGCCCAGCCGCCCAGACACCGCACATGATCGAGGCGTTGAAGAGAGCGCCGGTCTTCAGGCGGTGGAGCTCGGCGAGATCGTGGCCCCCCTCCAGATCCTGCTGCTGGCCGCCGATCATCTGCAGGGTCGCGTCCGTGAGCTCCCGGGCGACCGAGGTGTCGTCGTAGCGAAGCGCAAGGCGCAGCGCCTCGCCGAGGAGCGCGTCGCCGGCGAGGATCGCGGTCGCCTCGCCGAACGCGGCCCAGACGGTCGGCCGGCCTCGGCGCTCGGTGTCGTTGTCGAGCGCAGGCAGGTCGTCGTGGACGAGCGAGAACGAGTGCACGAGCTCGACGGCGACCGCGGCCGGCAGGATCTGCTCCGGCTCGGCTCCGAGCGCCTCGCCCGTCGCCAGACAGAGCACCGGCCGGACGCGTTTGCCGCCGAGGCCGTGGCGCACCGGCTCCTCGAGCGTGCCGAGCTCCGGCAGGAACGCTTGCTCGGCGAGGAACTCCTCGACGAGGCCGCGGAGCTCCTCAGGCGTCTGCGCCATCGGTGTCGGCAGCCTGGCGGGCGTTGCCGAGCTCGGTCTCGATCTCACGTGCGAGCTCGGCGAGCTCCTGCAGCACCTCGATCGCCTGCTCAGGGTCGTCGGTCTGCTCGAGGCGCGTACGTGCCGCCTCGAGCCGCTCCAGCAGGGCCTCTGCCTTGCCGAGTGAATCCTCTGCGCTCATCGGTGAGCCGCCTCCTCTCGTTGAATGCGTCCGAGGATGCCGTTCACGAGCCGGCCTGCTTCCTCGGACGAGTAGCGCTTGGCAAACGACACGGCCTCGTCGATCGCGACCTCGACGGGCACCTCGGCCCGGTCGAGCTCGTGGATCGCGATCCGCAAGGCGCTGCGCTCGACGGCTCCGAGCCGCTCGGCCGCCCAGCCGTCGGACGCTGCCGTGATCCGCACGTCGAGCTCGGCCGCGACGCGCGAGACCTGGCGCGCGAGCTCGAGGGCCCAGAGGTCCGGCTCGCCGCCGTACTGCGCGCCGATCTCGGCCTCGCCGGCGGCGAGATCCCACTGGTAGAGCAGGAAGAACGCCTGGCGGCGGGCTTGACGGCGCGAGAGGGCCATCAGGCAGGCACCGCCATCAGCTCGGCGAGCGTCGAGGTCGAGTAGACGCCGCTGCGGAACTCGTCGCTGCGGAGGATCGAGAGGGCAAGCTCGCGCGTCGTCGGCACGCCGTCGACAACCGTCTCTTCGAGCGCGCGCTCGGCGCGGGCGATGGCCGAGGCGCGGTCGGTGTCCCAGACGACGAGCTTCGCGATCATCGAGTCGTAGAACGGGGGGATCGTGGTGCCGCTCTCGACGAAGGTGTCGACGCGCACGCCCGGCCCGAGCGGAGCGACGAACCGCGTCACCCGGCCGGGGGACGGCATGAAGTCGCGCTCGGGATCCTCGGCGTTCAGGCGGATCTCGATCGCGTGCCCGCGGCGCGGCGCCCGGCCGGTGAGCGGAAGCCGCTCGCCTGCCGCAACCTCGAGCTGCGTGCGCACGAGGTCGATGCCGGTGCAGAGCTCGCTGATCGGATGCTCGACCTGGAGCCGTGCGTTGAGCTCGATGAAGGCGAAGGTGTTGTCGGGCCCGAGCAGGAACTCGAAGGTGCCGGCGTTGACGTAGCCGACCGCCCGGCACGCCCGCTCTGCGGCGGACTCCATCTCCTCGCGCAGCGCCGGGTCGAGCGCCGGCGAGGGCGTCTCCTCGATCAGCTTCTGGTGGCGGCGCTGGATCGAGCACTCGCGCTCGCCGAGCGTGAGGACGTTGCCGAAGGTGTCGCAGATCACCTGGATTTCGACGTGGCGGGCCGGGTCGAGCACCTTCTCGACGTAGAGCGTCGGGTCGCCGAACGCCGCTCCGGCCTCGGAGGCGGCCGCCGCGTGGGCGTCGTCGATCTCCTCGTCGGTGTAGACGAGCCGCATGCCCTTGCCGCCACCGCCGGCGGTTGCCTTGAGCATGATCGGGAAGCCGATCTCCTCGGCCGCCGCGTGCGCCTCGGCAGGTGTCGTCGCGCCGATCGTGCCGGGCACCGTGGGGACGCCGGCCTCGCGCATCGCGACGCGCGCCGAGATCTTGTCGCCCATCGTCCGCATCACGTCGGCCGACGGGCCGACGAAGACGAGGTCGTTGTCGACGCAGGCCTCGACAAAGTCGGGGTTCTCGGCGAGGAAGCCGTAGCCGGGATGGATCGCGTCGCACCCGGTCGTGGCCGCAGCGGCGATCACGGACGGGATGCGCAGGTAGCTCTCGCTCGCCGACGGCGGGCCGAGCTTGACCGCGTCGTCGGCCATGCGCACGTGGAGCGCGTCGGCATCGGCGGTCGAGTAGACGGCGACCGCCTCGAGGCCGAGCTCGTGCACGGCGCGGATGATCCGTACCGCGATCTCGCCCCGGTTCGCGACCAGCACCCGGCGCAGCACGTGGCTACGCCCCGACCGGGAGGCCGTTCAACGGTTCGAGCTCGAAGAGGAGCTGGCCGTACTCGACGGCGGCGCCGTCGCTGACGTGCACTTTGCGGATGATCCCCTCGACCTCGGACTTCACCTCGTTCATCAGCTTCATCGCCTCGAGGATGCAGAGCGTCTGCCCCGGCGCAACCGGATCGCCGACCTCGACGAACGGACGCGTTCCAGGTTCGCGGGAGCGATAGAAGGTGCCGACCATCGGGCTCTCCACGGCGATGAACGATCCGGGCGGCGACGGCGGCTCGACGGGAAGGTCGAGCTCGGACATGGCGGCAGACGCGGCGGCGGCCGAGCTGGAGACGGGTGCGAGGTTGCTCGCCTGGCGGACCGTCACCTTCATGCCGTCCTGCTCGATCGTGATCTCCCCCACGCCTGACTGCTGGACGATCTGGACGACCGCGCGGATCTGCGCCTCGCGGTCGGGGGCGCCGGCAGCGGACTGCTGCTGCTCCTCGCCGCCCGAGCGGCCGCGGATCGAGCGCAGGAGCGTCTCCGCCTCGTCGCCGAAGAGCGCGAGCAGGAGCAGCTCCTCCTCGCTCGTCGCGAGACCCTGAGCCTCCGTGCGCAGCGAGTCGAGATCGACAACCTCCTCCGCGGAGCCCCCGCCCATCAGCTCGACGCCGCGGACGAGCGCCGCGTCGATCGGGCCCGGCGTCGCGCCGAAGCGACCGGAGACCAGGTCGCGCAGTTCGTCGACGATCGTCGGGTAGCGCGAGGCGCCGAGGACGTTCACGAGCGCCTGCGAGGCGATCACCTGGCCCATCGGGGCGCCGAGCGGCGGCGAGCCGGCCTCGAGGCGGACGCGCTCGAGCTCGTCGAGCACCTCGTCGAGGCGATCGCTCGCCCCGCGGTTCTCGAGCTGCTCGGCAATCGCCGCGACGACACCGACCGGCACCTTGCGGCGGGCAGCGCGGACGGAGATGCGCGGGACGAGCGGCGCCACCGAGACGTCATGGATGTCGGCGTCGACGAGGTCGGATGCCTCCCAGAGCACGTCGACGTCGACGCCGGTACCGAAGCCGATGCCGTCGAGCGCCTGGGCGGCCGACTCGGCCGAGATGCGATGCCCGGCGAGCGCGACCGGGTAGATCGCGCAGGCGATCAGGTCGGCGCCGGCGCGGGCGGCTTCGAGAGCGAGCGCGAGGCCGTTACGGCCCGCGCCCTGGTTGAAGAGGCCGACGGGTAGCCCCGAGAGCTCCCCGAGCTCGCGGACGAGCTCGCCGGCGCGATGCGGCTGCAGGAGGCCGGAAGGATCGTGGAGCAGGACGCGCGTGGCGCCGAGCTCGGGCAGGCGCTTCGCGGCGTTGACGATCGACTCGTGACGGCCGGAGCCGTAGAGGATGCCGCCGTCGAACTCCTTGCCCGCCTCCTGGATCGCCTCGGCGGCGACCTTGAGGTTGTCCATGTCGTTCAGTGGGTCGTGCAGGCGGAAGACGTCGATGCCGCTCTCGCCCGCGCTCCGCACGAACCGGCGCACGAGATCGTCGCCGACCGGGTGCGAGCCGACGAGGAAGCGTCCGCGCACCGCGAGGGCAAGCGGCGTCTTCGTGCGGGCCCGCAGCGCGCGGATCCGCTCCCAGGGACTCTCGACCCCGGCGCGAACCGCGTGCTCGAACACGCCGCCGCCCGAAACCTCGAGCGAGGCGAAGCCCGCGCGATCGAGCGTCTCGGCAAGGCGCAGCAGGCCCGCGGTGGGCACGGTGCCCGCGAGCGGCTCCTGCGAGAGCACGCGGATGGTGGTGTCGACGAGCCTCGGCACGAGGCTGACCTTAGCTAGCTCGACCGGCTGGACTGGAAGCAGCCACTACGCGCGCGAGATGTACCGCTTCTCGCGCGGGTCGACCTTGATCTTGTCGCCCACGTTCACGAACAGCGGTACCGGTACGACGGCGCCCGTCTCGAGCGTCGCCGGCTTGGTCACGTTGGAGACGGTGTCGCCCTTGACGCCCGGCTCGGTCTCCTTGACCTCGAGGATCAGCGAGGACGGGAGGTCGACCCCCATCGGGCGGTCGTTCACGAGCAGCACCTGCCAGGACGACGACTCCTGCATGAACGGCAGCACATCCTCGACGGTCGCGCGCGGGAGCGGGACCTGCTCGTAGGTCTCCTCGTCCATGAAGATGACCTCATCGCCTGCGTCGTAGAGGTACTGCATGCTCTTGTTCTCGGTGCGGACGCGCTCGAACTTCTCGCCGGCGCGGAACGTGCGGTCGACGACCGAGCCCGAGTCGAGCGACTTGAGCTTGGTGCGCACGAACGCCCCGCCCTTGCCCGGCTTCACATGCTGGAACTCGACGATGCGCCACGTCTGGCCGTCGAGCTCGATGTGCATGCCGTTGCGGAACTCCGATGTGGAGACAGGAGCCATCGGCGGGCAAGGGTAGCCGAATCAAAGGGGGCCTGGCCCCGAAGGGGCCTGGCCCTTGTTCGAAGCGCCGCGGCGGCCTGAAAAAGGGCCAGGCCCCAAAGGGGCCAGGCCCTAGTTCGTGATGACGAGGTCTTTGGGGAGCTCGTTGAGGAGCTCGACGCCATGCTCGCGGACGACCGCGAGATCCTCGATGCGGACGCCGCCGACGCCGGGCAGATAGATCCCCGGCTCGATCGTGACGACGTGGCCGACCTCGAGCGTGTCGGGCGACTCGGTGGAGAGCCGCGGCGCCTCGTGGATCAGCAGCCCCACCCCGTGCCCGAGCCCATGGCCAAACGCGTCGCCATACCCCGCCTCGGCGATCACGTCGCGGGCGAGCGCGTCGGCCTCGACGCCGGTCATCCCGGGCCGGATCCCCTCGACCGCGGCGAGCTGGGCGCGCAGGCAGACGTCGTAGATCTCCTCGAGCTGCGGCGAGAGCGGCCCCGTGGCGAGCGTGCGCGTGCAGTCGCTGCAGTAGCCGTCGAGCTGGCCGCCCCAGTCGACCGTGACGAGCACACCCGCGGGAACCGGCTCGTTCGTCGGCCCGCCGTGCGGCTTCGAGCCGTTCAGGCCCGAGGCCACGGCCGTGTCGAAGGAAAGGTGGTCGACGCCCTGCTCGTGCAGGTGGGCGCGGAGCCGCCAGGCGAGCTCCCGTTCGCTCCGGCCGATCCAGGTCTCGGCGACGAGCGCGTCAAAGGCGCGGTCGGCTGCCTGGGCGACCCGGCGGATGGCGGCAAGCTCGTCCTCGTCCTTGACCGCGCGCAGGCGGTCGACAACGCCCGTGGTGGGCTCGAGCTCGACCCCGCCCTGACGCAGCGCGTCGGCGAAGGTGAAGGGCAGCACGTCGGCCTCGAACGCGACCGTCCCGCTCAGGCGCTCCGACAGATCGTGGACGAGCGCGCGCTTCGTCAGCACCGGATCGACGTCGGGGATCGCCTCGGCCGCCTCGAAGTAGCGGAAGTCGGTGAAGAGCTGCGTCGGCCCGTTCGGGTCGACGAGAAGCGCGGCGTTCGAGGACTCGAAGCCGGTCAGGTACTGGACGTTGACGAGGCTCGTGACGAGCAGGCGCCCGCCGAGCCGCTCGCGCAGGCGCTCGAGGCGGGTCACGCGCGGGCCACCAGGTACTCCAGCGCCTCGCGGTAGCCGTCGGCGCCCTTGCCCATGATCCGGTGGGTCGCGACGGGCTCGATCACAGAGTGGCGCCGCCACTCGTCCCGCTCGGCAATGTTCGAGAGATGCACTTCGACGATCGGGCACGTCAGCACGGCGAGCGCGTCGTGGATCGCCCAGCTGTAGTGCGACCAGGCCCCCGGGTTGACGATCACCGCGTCGGCGTCGTCGAACGCGTCGTGGATCCAGCCGATGTACTCGCCCTCGCTGTTCGTCTGGCGGCACCGGACGCTCATGGTCAGCGCGTGCGCCCAGTCGTAGATGCGCGTCTCGAGCTCGTTCAGCGAGATGCCGCCGTAGATCGCGGGGTCGCGCCGGGCGAGCTGGTCGAGGTTGACCCCGTTGAGGACGACGACCTGCATGCCCTTGACCCTACGCGATCAGCCGCTCGAGCTCGCGGCGTACCTGGTCGGCGGGCCGCGGCTCGACGAAGGGGCCGTCGGGGCCGAGGAGGACGAGGTTGATCGCATCGCCCGTGCGCTTCTTGTCGCGCAGGAGCGCCTCCCAGGCGCGGTCGATGTCGACGGAGACCGGCTTCGGGTCGAGCTCGCGCTCGACGAGGCTCGTGTCATGGCCGGTGACTCTCAAAGCGGCAAGAAGACCCAGCGCGACTGCCTCGCCGTGCGGCAGGTCGAAGTCGGCGGCCGCCTCGAGCGCGTGCGCGAAGGTATGGCCCAGGTTCAGCCAACGGCGCGGGCCGTGGTCGTGCGGATCCTGGAGGCAGATGCCCGACTTGTAGGCCGCCGCGCCGCGGACGTCGAGCGTGCGGCCGGCGAGGAGGCCCGTCTTCAGCTGCTCGGCGAGCCCCTGGCGAAGCTCGCGCTCCGGGAGCGTGCCGAGGAGCAACTCGTCGAGCACGACCCGCGCGGGCCAGTGGAAGGAGCCGACGAGGTTCTTGCCCTCCGGGATGTCGATCGCCGTCTTGCCGCCGATTGCCGCGTCGACCTGGCCGACGAGCGTGGTCGGGACGGCAACCCAGGAGACGCCGCGCAGGTACGTCGCAGCGGCGAAGCCGCCGACGTCGGTGACGCAGCCGCCGCCGAGCGCGACGATCGTGCCGGCGCGGTCGAGGCGCAGCTCGCTCCAGAGGCTCTCGAGGATCCCTCCGCGCTTCGCTTCCTCGCCGGAGGGCAGCGTGTGGGTCGTCGTGAGCCGAGAGCCGAGCGCCTCCTGGGCGCGAGCGCCGTGGATACCCATCACCGTGGTGTCGGTGACGAGCGCAACCGGCCCGCTCCCGGGCACGAGCTCGCCGAGCCGGTCGAGCGCACCGTCCTCGTGATGCACGCCTGCGGCTGCGAGGAGCGCTCCGTCGACATCGTTGCCGCGCGCGTCGGCGACCTCGGCGTAGAGGCTCTGCCGAGCGTCGAAGAGTGCACGGAACGCGGTCTCGTTCTGAGCGTTGGGCCGGTTGGTGCCGCGCACGCGCTCCCACGCCAGGTCGGCGTCGATCCCCACCCAGAGAACGAACGCGCCCTGGAGGAGCTCACGCGTCTCGGCCGTCGTGACCGCGCCGCCGCCGAGCGAGAGCACCGCCGGCTCGGGCGAGGCGAGCGCCACAGCGATCGCATGCGCCTCGAGCGCGCGGAAGCCCGCTTCGCCGCGGTCGGCGAAGAGCTCCGGGATCGTCGTCCCGGCCCGCGCTTCGATCGCAGCGTCGAGATCGAGGAACGGCCTGTCGAGGCGTTCGGCGACCGCGCGCCCGAGCGTCGTCTTCCCCGCGCCCATGAAGCCCACGAGCACGAGGTGACGGCCGAGCGCGTTCAGCTGCCCCAATTGATCCGCTGCCGGTAGGCGGCAGCAGCCGCAACGGTGTCGCCGATGAAGTCGCCGCCGAACTTGTCGAGGGCGAGCACTGCGAGCTCCCAGGCGACCGCGGCCTCGGCGACGACGCTGAGCGCCTCGACTGCCGCGACGTCGGAGCGCTCGACGAGCGCAACCGCCTCCTCGCCCGTGGCGAGATCGACGGAGCGGAGTGGCTTCATCAAGGTCGGGATCGGCTTCATCGCGGCTCGGATCACGATCTCCTCGCCGTTCGAGATGCCGCCCTCGATCCCGCCGGCGTGGTTCGTGTCGCGGTGGCGATCGGTGCGGATCTCGTCGTGGGCGGCAGATCCGAGCTTGTCGGCGAGCGCGAAGCCGTCGCCGATCTCGACGCCCTTGACGGCCTGGATGCCCATGACGGCAGCGGCGAGCCGCGCGTCGAGCCGGTCTTCCTTCGCGGCGTAGGTGCCGAGCCCGGGCATGACGCCGGTGACGCGCACCTCGATCCTGCCGCCGACCGTGTCGCGCTCCTTGCGCGCTTCGTCGATCCGCGCGTGCAGCCCCTCCTCGTCGACCGTGAGCCCACGCACCTCGATACCGAGCGTCGCAAGCAGGGCCTTGGCGACCCCGCCTGCGGCGACCTGCACCGCCGTGTGGCGGGCCGAGGCGCGCTCGAGGGAGTTGCGGACGTCGTCGTGGTTGTACTTGAGCACCCCGGGAAGATCGGCGTGGCCGGGGCGCGGCAGCGTGACGGCCTTCGTCCCCTTCCCCGTCGGCTCGCCCTCGGGCGGCCAGGGATTCATGCCCCAGAGCCAGTTCTTGTGGTCGTTGTTGCGCACGACGAGCGTGAGCGGCGTGCCGAGCGTGTGGCCGTGACGGAGGCCCGAGAGCACCTCGACGCGGTCCTGCTCGATCTGCTGGCGCGGCGAGCGGCCGTAGCCCTGCTGGCGGCGCTTGAGGTCGCCGTCGATCGCGTCGCGGTCGAGCTCGAGCCCCGCCGGAAGGCCGGTGAGGATCGCGGCGAGCGCGGGCCCGTGCGACTCACCGGCGGTGGCGATGCGAAGGCTCATCTCAGCGATAAGCCTAGAGATTCGGCCTCGCGGCTCCTCGCGCTACCCACGCTGGAGCACGGCAGCGCGCATCACTTCGAGCGGTGCCGCGACGCCGGTCCAGAGCTCGAAGCTCTTCGCACCCTGGCGAACGAGCGCCTCGCGGCCGTCGATCACCGTGCAGCCGGCGGCGCGCGCAGCGGCGACGAGAGCGGTGTCCCCGGTTCCGGCCGAGTACGCGAGCTCGACGACCGTCTGGCCCGGCACCGGCGTGACGAGCAGCTCGTCGCGCACCGGCGTCGCGTTGACGATCAGATCGCAGCCGGTCGCATCGGGCGGCCACTCGCCGCTGCGGGTGTAGACGCGCGTGTCGGCCGGCAGGCCGGGTCCGAGCGTGAGCGCGGCTCCCCCGGCGCCGATCAGGCAGGCGCGGGTCGCCTCGATCCCGGCGAGGATCTCCTTGTCGGTGTTGAAGCCGAGCACACGGCCGTCGCGGAAGACGAGCGTGTTGACGGCCTCCCCGTCGGCCTCGTCGCAGGCCGCGACGACCGCCTGCTTGTGCGGGATCGTCACGTTCGCACCCGCGAAGCCCTCGCGGCGCAGTGCGGCGACGGCGAGGATCACGTCCTCGACGTCACGCGCCTCGTAGTGCCAGTCGAGCCCGGCGGCGCCGAACGCGGCGTTCTGCATCGCCGGCGAGAGCGAATGCGAGACCGGATGGCCGAGCAGCGCGACGCGGGCCGTCATCCGTGCGGCCCGTAGCCGTGCGTCGCGAGGTACTCGTTGAACGCCGTCGAGCTCTCGAAGAAGACCTGCCGGTTCGTGCCGGGAATCCGCACGTAGTAGAGGTAGCCGAGCGTCGACGGGTGCGCGGCGGCACGCAGCGAGGCGAGGCCCGGGTTGCCGATCGGCGTCGGCGGGAGGCCGTAGAGCTTGCGCGAGTTGTACGGGTTGTCGCTCGCAAGCTCGGACTGGGTGATCGACTGCGTCGGCGAGATGTGCAGGCCGTACCGGAGCGTCGCGTCGATCCCGAGCTGGATGTGGTCGCGCAGGCGGTTGTAGATCACGCCTGCGACCTTCGCGCGGTCCCCCGGCACCGCCGCCTCCTCCTCGATCATCGAGGCGATCTTGAGCACGTCGTAGTTCGTCAGGTTCTTCGAGCGCGCATAGCTGAGGTCGAGCGTGTCCCAGTCGCGGCAGAACGCGACGATCTGGGCCTGCACGAGGTTCTGCGCCGTCGTCTCGACGTCGAAGTCGTACGTCGCCGGGAAGAGGAAGCCCTCGAGGTTCGCCCACCGCGTCTTGCCGAAGCAGGGAACGACTGCGTTCTTGCTCGCGCGGACGTAGGCAGCGCTGGTCAGCACAAGCCGCGTCTTCGGCGTGGTCACCGGCAGCTCGGACGTGGCGATCGTCACGTCGGTCGCAACGCGCGTGACCATCTGCGCGCGGGTATAGCCCTCCGGGAAGGGGATGTGGAACTGGTGGAGCGCCACGACCGCCGTCGTCGCGGGCGGCGCCGCCTTGGCACCGCAGCCGACGAGCAGCAGGACGGCGCTCGTCAGGAGGGCGAGCCTGACCGCCATTCCAGGTAGCTCGAGAGCAGATGGGCCGCAGCCCGGGCGTCGTCGCCACCGGGACCGGCGAGCACCGAGGTGAAGCGCTCGTCCCAGAGCTCGACGGGCATCCCGAGCGCGGCGCTGAGCGTGTCGACGAACGCGGTCGTCTCGCGGGCCTGCTCGCCGTGCTCGCCGCGCAGCGTCAACGGAAGGCCGACGACGACGAGCTCGGGCGCCTCCTCACGGATCACGGCGAGCAGCTTGTCGAACCCGGCCGGCTTCCTGACTTTCTCGACGATCGTCAGCGGCCGGGCGAGGGTGCCGGTTGGGTCGGAGACTGCGACGCCCGTGCGCGCCGACCCGTAGTCGAGCGCGAGCACCTTCACGCGGACAGCGCCGCGGTCAGCAGCTCGCGGGCGCGCGCCAACGCGTCCTCGAGCTTCGCGGGGTCTTTGCCGCCGGCACGTGCCATGGTCGGCCGCCCGCCGCCTCCCCCGCCGACGATCGGCGCGATCTCCTTGATCACCGCTCCGGCCGCGATCGCCTTGGCGATCCCGTCGTCGAAGTTCGCGACGAGGTGCACCGAGCCGTCCTCCACCGCGCCGAGCACGACCGCTGCGGGCTGTGCGCGCTGCTTCATCCGGTCGGAGAGGTCGAGCAGCGCGTCGGGGTCGACTGAGGGCACGGCCATCACGATCACGTTGCCGCCCGCGAGCGCCACGATCTCGGGCTCGACCTCGACGGCCGGCGCAGCCGCCTTCGGCTTCTTTGCCTCACGGCGGGCCTCTTCGAGCTCCGCGCGGACTGCGTCGAGCTCGCGCGAGCGGCCTTCGAGCACCGTCCAGGCCTCACCGGCCGTCACGGCCTCGATGCGGCGCGCGCCCGAGCCCACGGACGACTCGTTCGCGATGACAAAGGAGCCGATCTCAGCGGTCGAGCGCACGTGGGTACCGCCGCAGAGCTCGCGCGAGAACCCGTCGATCTCGACGACGCGCACCTCGGCGCCGTACTTCTCGCCGAAGAGCATCATCGCCCCGAGCTTCCGCGCCTCGTCGATCGGTGTGACGAACGTCCGCACCGGCGTCGCGCGGAAGATCTGCTCGTTGACGATCCGCTCGACGCGGTCGCGCTCCTCGTCGGAGAGCGGCTGCGGGTGCGAGAAGTCGAAGCGGAGCTTGTCGGGACGCACGGCCGACCCGGCCTGCTTGACGTGGTCGCCGAGCACTTCGCGCAGCGCGGCGTGCAGCAGATGCGTCGCCGTGTGGTTCGCCTGCGTCGGGAACCGCGCCGACCACTCGACCGTCGCGGCGACACGGGTGCCCTCGGCAAAGACGGGCTCGCCCCCCGTCTCGACGGCGAGCACCTGATCGTCGCCGAACTTGAGCACCTCGATGACCTCGTACGCCGTGTCGGAGCCGTCGACGGCGAGCGTGCCGCTGTCGGAGACCTGGCCGCCGCCGGCCGCGTAGAACGGCGACTGCTCGAGCTTGACCAGCTGGCGCGTACCCGAGAGCGGGCCGACGGCCACGACTGCGGTGAGGGCGTCGGTCTTCTCGTAGCCGATGAAGGTGCTGCGGACGAAGCCCGCGCCGACGATCTCGGCCGCGAGCTGCTCCGTCGTGCTCTCACCGCCTGCGCGCGAGACCTCGCGGTGGCCCTCCATCCGCTGGCGGAAGTCGTCGACGTCGACCGCCTGACCGCGCTCCTCGGCGAGCTCGACGGTCAGCTCGATGGGGAAGCCGTAGGTCGCGGCAAGCGTGAACGCGTCCTCGCCGGAGACCGCCTGCTGTCCGGCGAGCGTCTCGAACTCCTTCATCCCACGCGCGAGTGTCTCGCGGAAGCGCTCCTCCTCGAGCCGCACGACGCGCTCGATCTCGGCGGCGTGCTCGCGCAGCTCGGGATAGGCGTCGCCCATCTGCTCGACGACGACCGCCGGGAGGCGATGCACGCCCTCGAGCCCGATCCGCTGGCCGTACTGGACGGCGCGGCGGATGATCCGGCGGCAGATGTAGCCGCGGCCCTCGTTCGACGGCGTGACGCCGTCGGCGATCAGGAAGGACATCGAGCGGCCGTGGTCGGCAAGCACGCGATGCGCCTTCTGCGAGAGCTCGCTGTCGCGGTAGGCGACGCCCGACTCGGCTGCGACCCAGTCCATGATCAGCTGCATCCCATCGGTGTCGAAGACGGAGTCGACGCCCTGGAGCAGGCAGGCGCCGCGCTCGAGGCCGAGGCCCGTGTCGACGTTCTGGTTCGGAAGCGGGACGAGCTTCTTGCCGGGCTGGAGCTCGAACTCCATGAAGACGAGGTTGTAGAACTCCATGAAGCGGTCGCATTCGCAGCCGGGGCGGCAGTCGTCGCGACCGCAGCCGTGCTCGGGGCCGCGGTCGTAGAAGAGCTCGGAGCACGGCCCGCACGGGCCGAGGTCGGCCGCCTGCCAGAAGTTGTCCTTGCCGAGCCGCACGATCCTGTCCGCCGGCATCCCCAACCGCTCCCAGGCCGCGATCGCGATCTCGTCCTCGCCGAGGCCGAGCGACGGATCGCCCTCGTGCACCGTCGCCCAGACGCGCTCGATGTCGAACTGCATGTACTGGGTGACGAACTCCCAGGCGTAGTCGACCGCCTCGTTCTTGAAGTAGGCCCCGAACGAGAAGTTGCCGAGCATCTCGAAGAACGAGCAGTGACGGTCGGTGCGGCCGACGTCCTCGAGGTCGGTGTCCTTGCCCCCGGCGCGGAGCACCTTCTGCACGCTCACGACGCGGTTCGACGGCGGCTCGCGCAGGCCGAGGAAGTACGGCTTGAACTGCTGCATGCCGGCGACGATGAAGAGCGTCGACGGATCGTCGGCCGGCGGGATCAGGCTGTGCGAGGGGACGCGCAGATGCCCGCGCTCCTCGTAGAAGCGCTGGAATCCCTCCCGTAGCTCAGCCGCGGTCCGCATGGCGATGGACAGTGTAGGAGCGGAGGGTTACGACTCGGAGCTGCGGCGGAGGTCGGCCTCGAGGTCGGCCTCGCGGCGCGCCGCCGCGTCCTTCGCGCTCGACATCGCCTCACGCCAGTCGCGGCGCTTGCGGAGCGTGGCGAAGCCGTGCGAGAGCCCGCTCGAAAGCCCCGCAGCCTTCTGCACCGGCCGCTTGACTGCAAAGCTGACCGTGCGCACTGCCTGGTCGACCGCATCGACTGCGTCGACGGCGCTGTCGGTGGCCTGGTCGAGCTTGTCGAGCTGGAGGTTGACCCGGTCGACCGAGCCGCCGACCTTGTTGATCACCGGCAGCAACTCGCGCTCGGTGCCGCGGATGAGCGACGAGAGCCGCCCGAACGCCGAGCCGAGCGTCAGGAACGCCCAGCCCATGCCGATACCGACGGCGAGCAGGAAGATGGCAAGCGCGATGTCGGCGACGTCGCTGGCGGTTACGGCGAGCATCCGGCGAGTCTACTCAGAGGATCACGCCGGACCCTACGACGGCATCGCCGTCGTAGAGCACCGCCGTCTGCCCCGGCGCAACGCCGTACGCGGGCGTGTCGAGCGTGAGCGTGAAGCCGTCGCCGGTCGCGATGACCGTTGCGGGCACGGCGGGCGAGCGGTAGCGGAGCTTCGCCTCGACCCGCGGCGCGTCGGCGAGCAGGCGGCCGCGAACACCGACCTCGGTACGGGCGAGCGCCGCACGCGTGCCGACGACGACCGTGTTCGTCTCGGCGGCCGTGCTGATCGCAAAGAGCGGCTCCGCAGCGGAGACCCCGAGACCCTTGCGCTGGCCAGGGGTGAAGCGCCAGAAGCCGTCGTGGCGCCCGACCTCCGTCCCCGCCTCGTCGACAAGCGCCCCTGGCTGGGGGCGCAGCCCCTCGCGCTCGAGGAACGCGCGATAGTCGTCGCCGCCGAGGAAGCACGCCTCCTGGCTCTCGGCCTTGTGGGCCGCAGCAAGACCTGCCGCCGCAGCCTCGAGGCGGGTCTCGGCCTTCGTCTGGTCGCCCAGCGGGAACCAGAGCCGCTCGAGGCGGGCCGGATCGACGGTGGCGAGCATGTAGCTCTGATCCTTCGTGTCGTCGATGGCGCGCGCGAGGGCGGGGACGCCGTCGCGCGC
>CAIYXH010000144.1 GCA_903930195.1 uncultured Actinomycetes bacterium
CCTCGCTTCCCGGCTTCCGGCACGTCGAGCGGCGCGAGCTGGACGGCTGGGCCGCCGACCTCCTCGTGCGCGCGTGACCGCGGGCTACAGCGACCTCGCCCGGATCAAGCCGGCGCGGCGGCTGATCTACGCGCTCTCGGCCGCCTGCCTCTCCTACGGGATGATCAACTTGACCGTGCTGCTGAGCGTCCAGCGTGCGACGCACTCCTATCCAACGGGCGGGCTCGCAGTCGCCGCGTTCGCGTTGGCGGCGGGCGTGTCGGCGCCGTTCCGCGCACGCCTCGTCGACCGGCGGGGCCGCCACTGGCTCCAGCGGATGACGGTCGCGTTCCTGGGCGCGCTCGCCGCGCTCGACGTCGCCGCGCATCTCACCTCGGCCGGGTGGCTGCTGATCGTGCTCTCGGGGCTGATCGGCGTGCTGACGGCGCCGCTCTTCGCCTCGGCGGTCTCGATCTGGCCGCTCGCCGTCGAGGAGGATCTGCTCCGCCGCGGCCTCGCGGTGACCTCGCTCCTCGCCGATCTCGGCCAGGTTGCAGGTCCCGTGTTCGCCGGGCTGCTCTTCCTGGCGTCGGGCTGGCTCGCGCCGCTCGTCAGCGGGACGCTCGCGGTCGTGGCGGGCGGGCTCTCGGTTCCCGACGCGGGGCATCCCGCCATCGACGTCCGCCCGGCGCCGATGCCGTCGCTGCGCGAGGGACGGGCGCTGCTCGTGCTCCTCGCGATCTCGGTGGTCGTGGGTGGCTCCGTCGGACTCGTCCAGGTGACTGTCCCCACGGTCGCAGGGCTGCGGCACGAGGGCTCGCTCGCGGGGCCGCTGCTCGGGGCGTTCGCCGCCGGGAGCGTCGTCGGCGCGATCTGGTTCGGCAGCCGAGCCTGGCGCCGGGACGTCGTCCACCGCTACCTCGTCGCCGTCCTCGCGCAGGGACTGCTCGTGATTCCCCTCTGCTTCGTCGCCACGCTGGGGCCGATCGCGGTGCTCCTCTTCATCGCCGGGCTCGCGTACGGGCCCGCCACGATCTCGATCTTCGAGGCGCTCCCGACGCTCGCGCCGGGCTCCGGCGCCGAGGCGCTCGCCTGGGTGACGACCGCCGAGGCCAGCGGCTCCGCGCTCGGCTCGGCGGTGGCGAGCCCGCTCGTGCTGCACCTGGCGCACTGGTCGCCGTACGCCATCGCCGCCGTGATGCTCACCGTGCCGGCGGCGGCCGCGCTGGCCGCGCGCGGCGCCCGCCCCGCGGCCGCAGTACCATCGTAGGGTGGCTGGGTTCACCGTCGGATTCCTCGGCTGCAAGGTCTCGCACGTCGATGCGCACGCGCTGCGGGAGCGGCTGCTCGCCGATGGCCACAGCGAGTCCCCGGAGGCGACCGACGTCGCGATCGTCAGCAGTTGCTGCGTCACGAACGAGGCTGTCGCGAAGAGCCGCAAGGCCGCCACGCGCGCTGCGCGGACGCACGAACGGGTCTATCTCACGGGCTGCGCCGCGAACCTCGGCGGCGACAGCCTCACCGGCCTGCCCCCGAACGTGACGGTGGTGCGCGGGCGGCCGGAGGAGACGGTCGAGCTCGTCGCGGGCGACGTCGGTGCGATCGGCTGCGTCCAGGACGAGCGGCGCTTCGGACGGGTTCGCGCCGCCGTCAAGATCCAGGACGGCTGCTCGTTCTCGTGCGCCTTCTGCGTGATCCCGCTCGTCCGCGGCGCGACGCGGAGCCGCACCGCCGCGTCGGTGCTCCGCGAAATCGAGCGCCGCGTTGGGCAGGGCCACCGCGAGATCGTCCTCACCGGCATCAACCTCGGCTGCTTCCGCGACCGCGGGGCGGGCTACACGCTCGGCCGGCTCGTGCGCGAGGCCGGAGCCATTCCGGGGGTCGCGCGGCTGCGGCTCTCGTCGATCGAGCTCAACCACGTGAACGACGAGCTCGTCGCGGCGCTGCGCGAGACGCCCACCGTCGCCAAGCACCTCCACGTGCCGCTCCAGTCCGGCGACGACGCCGTGCTCCGTGCGATGGGGCGCCGCTACTCGGTCGCCACCTATTTGCGCACGCTCGAGCCGCTCGCCGCGGAGTTCAACCTCACCGCGGACGTCATCGTCGGCTTCCCGGCCGAGGACGAGCAGGCTTTCGTCCGCACGCTCGAGACGGCCGAGCGCGCCGGGCTCTCGAAGCTCCACGTCTTCCCGTACTCGCCGCGCCCGGGCACGCGTACCGCGGCCGACGACCCCGTCTCGCCGGCCGAGAAGGCGCAGCGCAGCCTGCGGCTGCGGGAGCTCTCGCGCACGCTCGAGCGGCGGCGTTGGGAGACGAAGCTCGGCCGCGACGAGCTCGTGCTCGTCGATCGTCCCGGTCGAGGCTACGGCGACGACTACTCGCCGTTCCTCGTCGACGCACCTGTCGGCGAGCTCGTGCGCGTGCGTGCACACGGCGTCAGCGAGGAGGGGATCCTTGCCGTCGCAGCGTGACGACTGCCTCTTCTGCTCGTTGGTGCGCACCGGGAACTTCGTCGCGCAGACCGATGGCTTCGTCGCGATCGAGGACATCGAGCCGCAGGCCGAGGTGCACCTGCTGATCGTCCCGGAGCACCACATCGACAGCTTTCGCGAGATCGGCGAGCTCTCGCTCGAGGAGACCGCGGCGATGCTCCGTTTTGCCGCCGACACGGCGCGACAGGTCGGTCTGACCGACTACAAGCTGCTCACGAATGTGGGCGCAGGCGCGGGGCAGACCATCTTCCATCTCCACTGGCACATCCTCGGCGGCCGTGGCTCCGACGTGCCGCTCGGTCGGCTCGCCACCGCGGTGGCCGAGCTTTAGGCCAGGATGCAGGCATGACGCTGGTCGAGAAGCTCGAGGGAGACGTGAAGGCGGCGATGCTCGCGCGCGACGCCGAACGCCGCGACGCGCTGCGTCTGATCCTCTCGAGCCTGCGCACGTCCGAGAAGGACCTGCTGCGGCCGTTGACGCCCGACGAGGAGCTGCAGGTGCTCCAGCGCGAGCGCAAGCGGCGGGTCGAGGCGTCCGAGGCATTCCGGGCTGCGGGCCGCGATGCGCAGGCCGACCAGGAGGATCTCGAGCTCGGGATCCTCGAGGAGTACATGCCGGAGCCGCTTGCCGAGGCCGAGCTCGAGCGGATCGTGGACGACGCGATCGCCGAGACCGGCGCGACGAGCATGCGCGACATGGGCCGCGTGATGGCCGACGTGATGCCGCAGATCGCGGGTCGGGCCGACGGCTCCGCCGTCAGCCAGATCGTCCGCGAGAAGCTCGCGTAGAAAAGCTCGCTCCGAGCGAGATTTCCGATGTTCTGGCCCTAGCGCGACGCCTCGTCGTGCCCTAGATTCCCCCTGTCACCGAGCACGGAGCGCGAGTAAGTCGATGCCGCTCCCGTAGGTCGCACGCGGAAGGCTTTCGGGCCCAGAGCGGACGGTCAGCGGGGGAGGCGGATGAAAGCGCCCCGGCTCGGTGATTCTTTTTGGTCCAGGGACTGGCCCATCCCTTCGGGCCTGTCCCGGTGTTCGCCCTGCTGCGCCGGCCCGAAGAACGGGCCAGGCCCCGTGCGCGGCTCGGTCTGCTGCGCCGGCCCGAAGCTCAGGCCCGGCCCTATCCGGCGCAGGCCGCAGCGCCGCCTACACTCACCTCGTGCAGGACGTTCTCGAGGTCTCGAACGCGGTCGCGGCGGAGCTTGCCGGGCTGGGCGACGGGACACTCGACGCGCTGCGCGAACGCTTCGGCTGCACCGTGCACCTTCGCGGGAACCGGCTGACGCTCGACGGCGAGGAGAGCGAGGTCGCCCGCGCGCGCGGCGTGATCGACGAGCTCGTCGAGCTCGTGGAGGGCGGCCATCAGGTCGGCGCGCACACGGTCGACACGGTGCTCACCGCACTCGAGGCGAAGACCGACGTCCGCGAGGTCTTCGACGACGTCATCTGGCGCCACCGCGGCAAGCGGATCGCGCCGAAGACGCTGACCCAGAAGGCCTACGTCGACGCCATCCGCCGCTGCACCATCACCTTCGGCATCGGGCCTGCCGGCACCGGCAAGACCTATCTCGCGATGGCGCATGCGGTTGCCGCACTCAACGAGCGCGAGGTCGCGCGGATCATCCTCACGCGCCCCGCCGTCGAAGCAGGCGAGCGCCTCGGCTTCCTGCCGGGCGACCTGCTTGCCAAGGTCGATCCGTACCTGCGTCCGCTCTTCGACGCGCTCTACGACATGCTCGACGCCGAGCGTGTGAACACCTACATGGAGCGCGGGACGATCGAGGTCGCCCCGCTCGCGTACATGCGCGGCCGGACCCTGAACGACAGCTTCATCATCCTCGACGAGGCGCAGAACACCTCGCCCGAGCAGATGCAGATGTTCCTCACGCGCCTCGGCTTCGGCTCGAAGGTCGTGATCACCGGTGACACGACGCAGATCGACCTGCCGCGCGACCAGGCGTCGGGGCTGATCCAGGTGCAGCAGATCCTCGAGGAGGTGGAG
>CAIYXH010000145.1 GCA_903930195.1 uncultured Actinomycetes bacterium
CGAAGATGCCGACGCCGAAGCCGAGAACGACGAGCTCGACCGCTGTGGTCGTCGTGAACGTGTCCACCGCAACGAGTTTTACTGCCCATCCGCGTGACGATGTGGCAACGACGATTCCCTGCATTTCCCACTGTTTTGCTGGATCTCCGTGCGCCAGGCTCTGGCCCGTAGGCTGGAGGCGTGGATCTCGGCACGCTCGGTGTCTTTGCGACACCCCGTTCGGTGGGTGAGGAGAAGCTGCCGGAGGCGGCGCGTGTCGCGGAGGAGCTCGGGTACGGCACCTTCTGGCTCGGCGCTTCGCCGAAGCTCGCGGCGCTGCGTCCGCTGCTCGAGGCGACCGAGACGATCGTCGTCGCGACGGGCATCGTCAACGTCTGGGCGAACGAGCCCGCTGGTCTCGCCGCGGAGTACGCGGAGCTGACCGCCGATTTCGGCGAGCGGTTCCTGGTGGGGATCGGGATCGGCCACCGCGAGCAGGCCGGTGACTACGCGAAGCCGCTGACCGCAATGCGGGCGTTTCTCGACGGGCTCGACAGCACGTCGCCGGCGCTCCCGCGCGAGCGCCGCATCCTCGCCGCGCTCGCGCCGAAGATGGTTGGAGTTGCCGGCGAGCGCTCGCTCGGCGCGTTCCCGTACTTCGCGCCGGTTGCGCACACGGCCTGGGCGCGCGGTGTGCTCGGTCCCGACCCGTTGCTCGTCCCCGAGCTCACGTTCGTGCTCGAGACCGATGCCGCCGCGGCGCGTGCGCTCGCGCGGCCGTTCGCGGGCCGGTATCTCGGCCTGACGAACTACGCGAACAATCTCCTTCGCCACGGCTTCGACGAGGCGGATCTCGCCGACGGCGGCTCCGACCGCCTGCTCGACGCGCTGGTGCCGCATGGGGATGCCGAAGCCGTCGCCGCTGTCGTGCGCGCGCACCTCGACACGGGCGCCGATCACGTCGCGCTGCAGGCGCTCACCGCCGACGCGCCGGGAGTCCCCCGTCGCGCGTGGGCCGCAGTCGCCGCGGCCCTCATGGGCTAGTACGGGCTAGGCCCGCAGCACGACCTCCAGCGCCGTGCCGCCGTTCGGCGCGGCGGTGAGCGAGAACGCCCCGCCGATTGCGCTCGCGCGGCGGCGCATGTTGCCGAGCCCTTGCCCTTCGCGTCCGGGCCCGGGGTCGAAGCCGGTGCCGTCGTCGACGATCGTCACGGCCCGCCCGCCGTCACGCCTCCCGATCCGCACCTCGGCCCGTCGCGCTCCGGCGTGGCGGTGCGCGTTTGCGAGGCCCTCCTGGACGATGCGGAAGACCTCGATCTGCTCGTCCGGCGCGAGCCGCACCCCGGGCTCGAGCACGAGGTCGACCTCGAGCCCGCCGTCGGAGGCGACGAAGTCGACGTACCGCCGCAGCGCCGTGTCGAACGGGGCGCTGCCGGAGGCCGACGAGAGGGCGAGAATGGCGAATCGCGCCTCGGCCTGGGCTGCGAGCGCAGCCTCCTTGAGCCTCCCCGTTGCGCCGGGCGGGGCTACTCCCGCGTCGATCATCGACGCGGGAGTAGCCACGGCGAACAGGTACTGCGAGAGCCCGTCGTGGATCTCGCGCGCGACGCGGGCGCGCTCCTCGGCGACCGCGCGACCGTGCTCCGACGCGCGCATCGCCCGCCAGACCCCGACGAGGAGCACGGCGTAGCCGAGGAGCCGCAGGAAGTCACCCTGGGTGACCGCGTTCGTCCCCGCCGCAGGGCTGAAGACGAAGTGGAGCGAGGCGAAGAGGGTCAGGGTGGCGCCGAGGGCAAGCCACTGGTCGAGATCCTCGCGGCGGACGCGCACCCGATCGCCGAAGCCGACGACCGCGACGAGGTTGACGAGTGCGAAGAGCGCGAAGGACGTCGTGCGCAGGGCCGGATTGTGGGTCGGCGCGGTTGGGTCGGCCTCCACGACGAGGAGCCAGAGGCCGAGGACGAGGGCGGCCCCGGCGCTCAGCGCTGCGCGGAGCGTCGCCGCGCGCCGCTCGACCGCGCCGTGGACGAACGGCGCAGCCGCGATGATCGTCCAGCCGAGCAGCGAGCCTGCGATCTCCGCCCAGCTCGCAGCCGACGTGGCCGACCGCTCGAGGATCGCCGGCCCAACCGAGAAGAGCGTCCAGCTCGCGGCGAGGACGGCAAAGCCGGCGCAGAGAAACAGGTCGAACTTCCGGCCTTCCAGCCCGAAGCGGGTCGCGGCGAGCAGCGCGACGAGGCCGGCGCAGAGGGCGTAGACCGTCGAGAGCACGAGGCGGAGAGAGGCGAGGTCGTGCGGCACGCGCAAGGTCGGGGTCAAGAGAAAGAGCGCGAGTGCCGATGCCAGGAGGGCTACGAGCACGATCTGCCCCCAGAGGAATGTCTCGAACGTGTCGACCGGCCGGCTGCGACGCATCGTCGGTCTGTATCGGCATGCGGAGCTGTGCGCATGACTGCGACCGTCCTGATCGTCGACGACCACCCGTTGACGCGCGCCGCGCTCGGCGACCTGCTCGCAGCCGATGGCTTCGACATCGTCGGTCAGGCTGCCGGCGGGGCGGAGGCGATCGAGCTCGCCGGCGCGCTCGACCCGGAGCTGATCCTGCTCGACCTGACCATGCCCGAGATGGACGGTCTCACCGCGCTGCCGCTGCTGCGCGACGCGGCGCCGGACGCAGAGGTGGTCGTGCTGACGGCTGCCGAGGACGACGCCAACCTGCTTGCCGCGATTCGCGGCGGTGCGTCGGGCTACCTGTTGAAGACGGAGCCGCCGGAGCGGATCGTCGGCTTTCTCCGCGGGATCTCGAGCGGGGAGGCGGCACTCTCCGGCGCGGTCGCACGGCGGCTGCTCGACGAGGTGCGCGAAGGTCGCAGGGGGCCGTCAGTGCCGCAGGCGGTCGCCGACGTGCTCTCGGCGCGCGAGCTCGAGGTGCTGCTCCTGCTCGACCAGCATCTCGCCACGGAGGAGATCGCGCGACGGCTCTTCATCTCGGAGCACACGGTGCGTTCGCACGTGAAGAGCATGCTCGGGAAGCTCGGCGTCTCCTCGCGGCGCGAGGCGCTCGAGCGGCTCTCGCGTCAGCCGAGCGTCTTGTAGAAGACGGTCGTGTCGCAGAGGCGGCCGTCGGGATAGAGCGCGTAGCCCGGGATCACCCCGACCTGGTTCCAGCCCCGGCGGGCGTAGAGGCGCTCCGCATCGTCGCCGGTCACCGTGTCGAGCACGAGCAGCGTCCGCCCCTCGGCGAGAGCCTCGCGTTCGGCGTGCTCCATCAGCCTGTCCGCGAGTCCTTGGCGGCGCGCTTTCCGGTGGACGAGGAGCTTCGCGATGTCGCCGCGATGCGGCTGATTCGGCGGCGTCGTGAGGACGACCTGCACGGTGCCGACGACCTCCTCGCCGAGGAAGGCCGCGAGGATCAGCCGCCCGCCGCGTTCGGCGTCGGCGACGAAGCCCTCGAACGCGGCGACCGCGTCCTCGCGCGAGAACGGCGCCATGTAGCTCACCGAGGCGCCGCCGGCGACGCAGTCCTCGAGGACGGCTGCGAGCCCGTCGAGGTGGTCGCGGAGCTCCGAGCTCTCGAGGCGGCGAATCTCGATCACAGCGTCCAGAAGCAGTCGGCGCCGGACGGGATCGCGGTGGCGACGCGGGCGAGCCGAGCGCGTGCGTCGCGATGGTCGAGGCGCAGCAACAGGGCGACCTCGGCGGTCGCGAGCGGTTCGCCGGCCCAGGCGAGCACCTCCTCGGCGCTCTCGGGCTTCGGCCGCACCTCGAGCTCGGGGGCGAGGTTCGCGAGCACCGCCTCGTGGGTCTCGATCGGGTTGAAGCCGGGGAGCGACGCCGAGCCCGCGCCGTCCGCGCGGACGAGCTCGAGGCTCGGGGCGCTGTAGCGCCGCTCGGAGCGGGGGCCGCCGAGCTTGTGGTCGAGGGCGCGCGCCGTCGCCGACGGCGACCGTGCCGCCCGGATGTCCGCGGCAAGCGCGTCGGCGACGTCCGGGTCCTCGCACCAGCCGGCGAGCGCATCGGCGTCGAGGCCCGCCTCTTCGGCGGCGCCGGCAATCAGCTCGGGGTCGTCGAGCAGGCCGCCCGCCATCGTCCGGATGCGGAGCCGCCGCAAAAGCGCCTCCTCGCTGCCGGGGGCACGCAGCCGGGTGGCGACGACGGCGCGGCAGGCAGGCTCCGACGAGAAGACGCGTGGGTACGGGAACGGCTCGATCGGCATCCCGTAGAGGCGCTGCAGGCCGGGCGCGCCTTCGGCGAGCTTCGCGTCCTCGCCCGGCTCGAGCGTCAGCACGATCATCCGCGTCTGCCAGACGAGCTGGTCGCCGTACTGCCAGCGGAGGCGCCAGCGCTGCGGCTCGGCGGAGAAGGCAAAGGGGCAGGCGGGGTCGGTGAAGTGCGTGACCTCGAGCTGCACGGTGCTACTCGCCGTTGAAGCCCGCGAGTGCTTCGGCGACGAGGTCCGGCAGCGTCTCGACGTTGTAGCCGCCCTCGAGCACGGCACCCACGCGCGGGGCGAGGGCGGTGGCGCGCGAGGCGAGCTCGCGGAAGATCTCTGCCGAGAGGTTGAGGCCGGCAAGGGGCTCCTCGACATGCGCGTCGAAGCCGGCGGAGACGAGGAGCAGCTCGGGCTCGAACGCGCGGATCGCGGCTTCGGCGGCGGCGAACTTCTCGAGGTACTCGTCGTCGGCCGTCCCGGGATCGAGCGGGATATTGAGGGCGTTCTCGGTCTGGTCGGTCGGGCCGCCGGTCATCGGGAAGAACATCCACCCGAACTGGTGAAGCGAGGCGTAGAAGACGCTCGGGTCGTCCGCGAAGACCGCCTGCGTGCCGTTGCCGTGGTGGACGTCCCAGTCGAGGATCGCGATTTTGCCGACGCCCAACTCGGCCTGCGCGAAGCGGGCGGCGATCGCGATCGAGTTGAAGAGACAGAAGCCCATCGGCCGGCGGGGCTCGGCGTGGTGGCCGGGCGGCCGGACGAGGGCGAAGCCACCCGAGCGCGCCGCTTCGATCGCGGCGCCGGCGGCGATCAGCGCCGCGTCGAACGAGGACTCCGTCGCGAGCGTGTCGTCGTCCAGCAGCCCCCGCGCGGTGCGGATCCGCTCGACCATCTCGGGCGTGTGGCAGCGGAGCACGTCGGCCTCCGTGGCCGGCTCGCACTCGCGAAAGTCGAAGCGGTCGTGGAGCACGCCGAGGCGGGCCTGGGACTCCGGATGGCCCATCGTCGGATGCATCCGGAGGAGCGGCGTCGAGCTGATCACGTCCATCGCGCTCAACGATGCCGATTCCTCAGTGCGTCCGCTCGCCGACCCGGCGCGCGAGCGCGTTCAGGCCGAGCGCCTCGGCCTCGACGCGGGCGCGCTCCCACGTCGGCTCCTGGGGAGCCAGCGGGGGTAGCGGTGCGGAGGCGTCCATGGTCGCGATCCGGCGATAGAGGCGCAGGTCGTCGGCGATCTGCGGGAATCGCCCGGCGGCGAGGACGCCTTCGAGCGAGCCGTGCTGGCCGAGGAGGGTGGCGGCGTTCTTCGGCCCGATGCCCGGCGCGCCCGGGATCTTGTCGGAGCTGTCGCCGCGAAGGGCGATGAAGTCGGGCACCTGCTCGGGCTCCACGCCGTAGCGCTCGACGACGTCCTCGCGGCCGATGCGGAGGAGCCCGCCGCCCTTGACCGGCTGGAGGATCCCGACGCGGTCGTCGACGAGCTGGAAGGCGTCGCGGTCGGCCGTCGCGACGAGCACCGGCCCCGGCCAGGTCGCTGCGGCCGCTGCGAGGAAGTCGTCGGCCTCGTAGCCGGGGCCTTTCGCCGAGACGAAGCCGAACGTCTCGACGAGCGCGGGCAGCCGGTCGAGCTGCACGAGGAGCTCGTCGTCGAAGACACGGCCCGATTGGTAGACCTCGAGCGCCTCGTGCCGGTAGGTCGGGACGTCGAGCGTGTCCCACGCGACGACGATCGCCGCCGGGCGCTCCGCGTCCCAGAGCCGCAGCAGCAGATTCCCGATCCCGGTGAGCGCATTCGCCGGCATCCCGCCGACCCCGCGAATCGATTTCGGGATCGCGTGGTAGGAGCGATGCGCGAAGTTGTCACCGTCGACCGCAAGCAGCGTCCCCGTCACGTCACACCCCCGCTGCCTGGCACCGGGACGTGCGCGAGCAATCCCTGCACCAGCACCGAATGTGACGCTTCCGTCACACTCTCGTTCTGCTGCCCGGCACCGGGACGTGCCGTCCTCGAACACGTCTGAAAAAGAGCTGTCATCGTCGGCCGAGTATCGCGCACTTGACAGTCGCGGCTATGTTGGCCCGCGAAAATGCCTGCATCTACCGCACCCGGCTCGGGCCGGAAGCTCGTGATCGTCGAGTCCCCCGCCAAGGCGAAGACAATTGCCGGATATCTCGGCAAGGGATACGTCGTCGAATCGTCCGTCGGGCACATCCGCGACCTGCCGCACAGCGCGGCCGAAGTCCCCGCCGCCCAGAAGGGCGAGGCCTGGTCGCGCCTCGGCGTCAACGTCGATTCGGACTTCGAGCCCCTCTACGTCGTCGATCCCAAGAAGAAGAGTGTCGTCAGCGGCCTCAAGGACAAGCTCAAGGGCGTCGACGAGCTCCTGCTCGCGACGGACGAAGACCGCGAAGGCGAGGCGATCGCCTGGCATCTGCTGCAGGTGCTGAACCCAAAGGTGCCGGTGCGCCGCATGGTGTTCCACGAGATCACGAAGCAGGCGATCGAGCGCGCGCTCGGCGAGACCCGCGACATCGACAACCGCCTCGTCGACGCGCAGGAGACGCGCCGGATCCTTGACCGCCTCTACGGCTACGAGGTCTCGCCCGTGCTCTGGCGCAAGGTGATGAAGGGTCTCTCCGCGGGACGTGTCCAGTCGGTCGCGACGCGGCTCGTCGTCGAGCGCGAGCGGGAGCGGATGGCGTTCACCGCCGCCGAGTACTGGGACGTCGTTGCCACGCTCGACCCTGGCGCCTTCGATGCGCGTCTGCGGAGCCTCGACGGGAAGAAGGTCGCCCAGGGCCGCGACTTCGCCCGCAACGGGACGCTGACCACCGCCGACGCCGTGCAGGTCACCGAGGCCGACGCGCGTTCGCTTGCCGCGGCGCTCGAGGGTGCGCCGTTCGCCGTGCGCGCCGTCGAGCGGAAGCCGTACCGCCGTAGCCCGGCCGCGCCGTTCATGACCTCGACCCTCCAGCAGGAGGCCGGCCGCAAGCTGCGCTTCTCGGCGCAGCACACGATGCGCGTCGCCCAGCGGCTCTACGAGAACGGGTACATCACCTACATGCGCACCGACTCGACGACGCTGTCGGAGGTCGCGATCGCCGCGGCCCGCGCGCAGGCGACCGAGCTCTACGGCGCCGACTCGATCCCGGACACGCCGCGCCAGTACAACCGCAAGGTCAAGAACGCGCAGGAGGCCCATGAGGCGATCCGCCCGGCGGGCGACCGCTTCCGCACCCCCGACGACGTGCGCGGTGAGCTCGGCGGCGAGGAGGCTGCGCTCTACGACCTCGTCTGGAAGCGCACCGTCGCCTCGCAGATGGCCGACGCGACCGGCGAGACGGTCTCCGTCCGCATCGGCGCGACCGCGTCCGACGGGCGCGACGCCGAGTTCGGCACCGCCGGCACCGTGATCACCTTCCGCGGCTTCCTGCAGGCCTACGAGGAGAGCCGCGACGAGGAGGAGAAGCCCGCCGACGACGACAAGGAGCGCCGCCTGCCGCCGCTGTCCGAGGGCGACGCGCTCGGCGCGACCGCGCTCGAGCCGGAGGGCCATTCGACGAGCCCGCCGTCGCGCTACACCGAGCCGAGCCTCGTCAGCGCGCTCGAGGAGCGCGGCATCGGCCGCCCGTCGACCTACGCCTCGATCATGGGCACGATCCTCGACCGCGGCTACGTGCGCAAGCAGGGCCAGGCCCTGATCCCGAGCTTCCTCGCGTTCGCGGTCACGAACCTGCTCGAGCAGCACTTCGGCCAGCTCGTCGACTACGAGTTCACCGCCCGGATGGAGGACGACCTCGACCGGATCGCCTCCGGTGACGAGAACCGCAGCCACTGGCTCCGCGCCTTCTACTTCGGCGAGGGCGTCGACGAGGAGGGCCTCAAGGCGCTCGTCTCCGACCTCAGCGACATCGACGCCCGTGCGATCAACACGCTCGAGATCGGCAACGGCATCGAGCTCCGTGTCGGCCGCTACGGCCCGTACATCGAGCGCGAGGGCGAGCGCGTCACGCTCCCCGAGGACATCGCGCCGGACGAGTTGACCATCGCCCGTGCCGAGGAGCTGCTCGCCCAGGGCGCCGGGGGCGGCCGCGAGCTCGGCGTCGACCCCGTCTCGGGCAACACGATCGTCGTCAAGGCCGGCCGCTACGGCCCGTATGTCACCGAGGCGCTCGAGGGTGACGAGAAGCCGCGCACCGGCTCGCTCTTCTCGACGATGACGCCCGAGACCGTGACGCTCGAGGAGGCGCTCGTGCTCCTGAGCCTGCCGCGCGTCGTCGGCGTCGCCGAGGACGGCGAGGAGGTGATCGCCTCGAACGGCCGCTACGGCCCGTACTTGAAGAAGGGCGCCGAGACGCGTTCGCTCGAGACGGAGAACCAGCTGCTTGCGATCGAGCTGCCCGAGGCGCTCACAATCCTCGCGCAGCCGAAGCAGCGGGGCCGTCGTGCTGCTGCACCGCCGCTCAAGGAGCTCGGCGAGGATCCGATCTCGAAGAAGCCGATGGTCGTGAAGGAGGGCCGTTTCGGCCCGTACGTCACCGACGGCGAGACGAATGCGAGCCTCCGCACGGGTGATAGCGTCGAGTCGATCAGCGCCGAGCGGGGCTCCGAGCTGCTCGCCGATCGTCGCGCCAAGGGGCCTGCGAAGCCGAAGCGCAAGCGCAGCGGCTAGAATCCCTTACAGCTTCGCAATCGCACCTGACGGACTTGCCTGCTGACGACGTCCACGGCGGGGTTCCTGTCGCCCCAACGAAATTTGTTCGCAGGCTGGTAATCGCAGGACAAATGTCGTACGGTGCGAACGTTTTCCGGTATCGAGACGCACGAAAGGACTGAACGACCTCTTGACGCAGAACCAGCTAACCGAGTTGCTCGAATCCGAGGGTGCCAAGACCATGCTCGAGCGTGGCGAGGAGCGCGGCTACATCCAGCCGGCAGAGCTCGAAGCCTTCGCTCTCGAGCAC
>CAIYXH010000146.1 GCA_903930195.1 uncultured Actinomycetes bacterium
ATGCGCGCCGGCCTTGCGCGCGGCCTCGAGCACCTGGACGGTGCCGCCGACGTTGACGCTCGAGTCGTAGTCCGGCCGCTTCATCGACGTCTGCACGTCGGCCTGGGCGGCGAGATGGAAGACGACGTCGGCGCCCGAGAAGTCGAGCGGCTCGCGAATGTCGAGCTCGCGGAAGTCCGCGGCCGGGTTGATGTTCTCGCGCTTGCCCGAGGCGAGGTTGTCGACGACGACATCGTCGCCGCGCCCGATGAGGGCATCGACGAGATTCGAGCCGATGAATCCTGCTCCGCCGGTGACGACCCCGCGCATCGCTCGTATCGTAGTACGAGATGTTCGTCAGCTTCGAAGGGCCCGACTGGTCGGGCAAGAGCACGCAGGCGGCGCGCCTCGTGGAGTGGCTGCGCGGCGAGGGCCGCGAGGTCGTCGCGACGCGCGAGCCCGGCGGCACCCCGCTCGGCGAGGCCGTGCGCGACCTCGTCCTGCACGGGGTCGAGATGAGCCCGTGGGCCGAGGCGGCGCTCTTCGCCACGGCCCGCGCCGAGCATGTCGCGGCGCTGATCCAGCCGGCGCTCGCGCGCGGCGCCTGGGTGGTCTGCGACCGCTACGTCGACTCCTCGCTCGTCTACCAGGGCATCGGCCGGGAGCTGGGCGTCGACGCGGTGCTCGGCCTGAACGCGACCGTCACCGAAGGCCTCCTGCCCGATCTCACCTTCGTGCTGCTGCTCGACGCCGAAGCTGCCGCCGCGCGCTCGGGGGCGGAGCTCGACCGGATCGAGCGGGCCGACGAGCCCTTCCGCCGTCGCGTCGCCGACGGCTACGGCACGCTGGCCGCGCGGTTTCCCGGCAGAGTCGTCGCGCTCGATGCCTCCCGAACCCCCGACGAGCTCGAGGAGCAGGTGCGTGAGCACGTTCGCCGCAGTTAGCGAGCAGACCGAGGCGAAGCGGCTGCTCGAGGCCGCGCTTGCCGACACGCCGGTGCACGCCTACCTCTTCCACGGGCCCCGCGGGGTCGGCAAGCGGGAGCTCGCCCGCGCCTTCGGCCGGCGGATCCTCGGCACCGAACGCACCGTGCACCCCGACCTGTACGAGCTCGAGGCGCTCGGCGAGATGATCCGGATCGACGCGATCCGCGAGCTCCGCCGCGACCTGCACATGCGCCCGTTCGAGGCCGACCGCCGCGTCTATCTCGTGCTCGACGCGCACCTGATGAACGAGGACGCGGCCGACGCGCTCCTCAAGGATCTCGAGGAGCCGCCGCCGTACGCCGTGATCGTCCTCGTCGCCGACGACCTCGGCCCGATCTCGCAGACGATCCGCTCCCGCTGCCAGCTCGTGCCGTTTCGCCGGCTCTCCGAGCGGGCGCTCCGCGATCGGGTCGATGCCCGCGCGCCGCAGCTCGACGAACCTTCGCGGATCGCCATGGCCCGCGTCGCCGCCGGCCGCCTCGACCGGCTCGAGCGGCTGCTCGACGAGCGCTCGGTGAAGCGCCGCGCCACGCTGATCGAGGGTGCGCGCGCGGTCTATCGCGAGCCGAGCTTCGAGCCTGCGGACGCCGCATCGTCGCTGCTCGAGGCCTCACGCGCCCGCGGCGGCGAGGCGAAGGAGGCCGAGGAGAAGGCCATCGCCGATCTGGACATGACCGCACGTGACGCCGAGCAGCGGGTGAAGCGCGCCCAGCGTGGGGCCGAGCGGGAGGAGTTGCTCGCGCAGCTCGAGGAGCTCACCACCTGGTACCGCGACCTCGTCGTCGTCGCGGTCGGCGCCGAGACCGCCGCGATGCATGCCGACCGCCTCGACGACCTCCGCGCCGACGCGTCGCTCGAGCGCATGGCGGGAGCCGAGCGTGCCGCCGAGATCGTCCGTGACGCCTGGCGCGAGCTCGAGGAGTTCAACCTCGCCCCGCAGCTCGCGCTCGAGGCGATGTTCGTCCGGATCGAACGGGAGCTCCGAGCCTGACCCTGCTGATCCTGAAGCTCACGATCACGCCCGCCGTGATCGCGTCCGCGACCTACGCCGCCCGGAGGTTCGGCCCGGCGGTCGGCGGCTGGCTGATCGGGTTGCCGTTCACCGGGGGGCCGGTCGCCCTGTTCGTCGCGCTCGACCACGGGGCGGAGTTCTCCCGCAAGCTCTGCGTCGGGCTCGTGGCCGGCATCGCGGCCCAGGCGGCATTCGTCGTCGGCTACTACGTGGCTGCCCGCAGGGGGCGGGGCTGGTTGGTCGCAATGGTGTCCGCGACGGTCTCGTTCACGGTGGCCGGTGTCGCCGTCGGCGTCGCGGGACTACCGGTTGAGATCGCGGCCGTCATCTCCGGGATCGCGCTCCTCGTCGGCCTGCGGATCGTCCCGCGCGGCCTCGCGCGCGTGCAGGCGCACTCCCGGTGGGAGCTGCCGCTGCGGATGCTCCTCGCGACGGGGCTCGTGCTCGCGATCACCGGGCTCGCGTCGACGTTCGGTCCGGGGGCGAGCGGGATCATCACGACCTTCCCGCTGATCTCGACACTCCTCGCCGTCCCCACCCACCGCCGCTTCGGCGCCGAGGCTGCGATCGCCATCCTCCGCGGCCTCCTGGCCGGCCTCTTCGCGCTCGCCGGCTTCGCCTGCGCGCTCGTCATCTTCCTCACGCGGCTGCCGCTCTCGGGTGCGTTCGGCATCGCGCTCGGGCTGACGCTTCTGATCCAGCTCGGCTCCGCGCCGACGGTTCTCAGGAGACAGTCGGCGCTGCGCCCGTAGACTCTCCCGCCATGGAAACCGTCGTCTTCGTCGAGATCCCTGCTGGGTCGCGCAACAAGTACGAGTGGGATGACGAGCTCGGGGGCATCGTCCTCGACCGTCGCCTCTTCACGTCGATGAGCTACCCGTCGGATTACGGGTTCATCGAGAACACGCTCGCCGAGGACGGCGACCCGCTGGACGCGCTCGTGCTCGTCAGCGACCCGACGTTCCCCGGCTGCCGCGTCCGCGTGCGCCCGATCGGGATCTTCCACATGTCCGACGAGAAGGGCTCCGACGAGAAGATCATCTGCGTGCCGGTGAAGGATCCGAACTGGAGCCGGCTCGAGGAGCTCGACGACGTCCCGAAGTCGCTGCTCGACGAGATCGAGCACTTCTTCAAGGTCTACAAGGACCTCGATCACGCCGGCGCGGTCGAGACGCGCGGCTTCGGCAATCGCGCCGACGCCGAAGCAACGATCGCCGCGTGCCTCGAGCGCGCCACCTCCGCCGTCTAGCTCTCCGCGATCCCGCAGCCTCCTAGGGCCTGGCCCCTTTTCGGGGCCTGGCCCGTCTTTCGCCTCTTGGCGGTGCGGCTGTTCAGGGACTGTCCCCGCGCAGCGGGGCCTGTCCCGACGTTCGCCAATCGCTGCCCCGGTCAAGGGCCTGGCCTGCCTTCGGGGCCTGGCCCGTCTTTCGCCTCTTAGCGGTGCGCGTAGTTCACGGACTGTCCCCGCGCAGCGGGGCCTGTCCCGACGTTCGCCAATCGCTGCCCCGGTCTAAGGGCCTGGCCCGCCTTTGGGGCCTGGCCCGTCGTTCGACGCGCCAGGCCTGTGGTCTAGGGGCTGTCCCCAACGACCACCGCCCCGGTGGTGACCTGCGCCGGAACCGCCTCGCCCCGCCGCTGCGTCGCCAGCACCGACCCCGCCAGCACCAGCGCGAACCCGAGCCCCATCCCCAAAGAGAACGATTCGCCCAGCACAGTGATCCCCAGCACCGCCGCAACGGCCGGGTTGATGTAGGTGATCACCGTCGACCGCACCGGCCCGATCTCCGCGATCAGCTGGAAGAAGAGGACGAACGCGATCGCCGTGCAGAGCACCGCGAGCCCGACGACCGACAGCAGCACCCGCCCCGACGGCAGCGACGACGGCGCCTGAACCACGAACACCGGCAGGTACCCGACAGCGCAGATCCCGATCGACCCCGAGATCACGCCGAGCGGCGGCAGGTCGCTGAGCGAGCGCGAGAGGATGATCGGCCCGAGCGCGTAGCCAATGGCGACCACGCCGATCTCGAGCAGCGGCCAGAGGCTCGTCCCGCCGATGTCGAGTCCGACGATCAGCCCGACGCCGACGAGCCCAAGCAGCAGCCCGCCGAGGCGCTGCGGGCTAATCCGGTCGTCGTCGCCGGTGAACGTTGTGATCGCTACGCCGACGAGCGGTACCGCCGCGATCAGCAGCCCGGTCAGCGACGACGACAGCCTCTGCTCCGCGCTCGAGACGGCGAGCCACGGGATCCCCATCTCGATCACCGCGAATGCGATCAGTGGCACCGGCCGGGAGAACGCCGCCCGCAGCTCACCTCTTCGCGCAGCGATCGGCAGCAGGAGCAGCGCCCCGAGCGCGGTGCGCCCGAACACGAGCGTTGCCGGCGTGAGCTCGCGCACCGCAACCCGGATCATCAGGTAGGGCACGCCCCAGATCACGCACATCAAGCCAAAGAGGATCCACCCGCGCCGGGACATGACGTGGGTCTATCAGAGGCACGCGGCCGCGATGGCGCGGATCTGCGATGGGAACGATCAGCGAGCGCTGTTGCTGGCCCGGGAGGCGTCACCAGGCGGTGCGGCTGGGGCTAGACTGGCGGGCGCGCCGACGTAGCTCAGCTGGTAGAGCACTTCACTCGTAATGAAGGGGTCCGCGGTTCGAGTCCGCGCGTCGGCTTGCCTAATCGCCTTCAGCCCTTAAGAAGGCCGTCGAGCCGCATGCGAGATGCCGACTGCCTCGTTGTCCCGCGGCTAGCCAGAAGGTCGTTTGGGGCGACTGTTCAGTCGTTTCAGTTTGAGCGTGTACTCGTTGCGTCGTCGCTTGTAGGAGAAGCCTTCTGACTTTGTCTTAGTGACAGTGACCACGCCGTGGTCAGCGAGCTCCCGCACGCCGCGACCCCAGGTGTCACCGGAAAAGCCGTAGATGTCAGCAGCTTGTTGGTAGGTCAACCCCCATTTGACGAGCTCACCCCCGCGGGTGATGTGCATAAGAGCCAGCAGCGCCGCGATGGCCGGGGTAGAGAGAGTCGCGAGCCACCCGTTTTTCCAGAACCCGGGTGGGATGAGAATGAACTGATCGGCGGGCAGCAGCTTCTGCTCCTCCCGCAGTTCCGTGGCGATTTTCCGGGACGGGGTGTAAGCAGCACCCGAGCCGTCTTCTCTGAGCAGAGTGACCCGGTGGGGCTCCGCAGCCTGCGCTTCGCGGCGGACTAGTCGTACGGACTCGAGGTGCTTGAGTGCATTCCGAATGGAACGGGTGCCGCGGCCATTGGGGTCGGGCAGGTCGAGAAGCACGGCCCACTTTTTCGCTGAGGTGTTGCACGCATGGTCGCCTCCCGTCGTTAGACAAACGATGCCAAGGTAGACCTTGAGTCGGGTAGCCGACGCGCGGCCGCTGTTCACGAGGGCTGCCATCGGGGCCAATGGATCATCGACCGAGTCTCGGCCGATGAAGCTGCGTCGGAGCGGTGTCTTCCGAGCGAGAACCCGATCGGACAACTCCTCTCCGGCAAGAAATGCATTCGTGGACGGCGTCATGAGAGGCAGATGAGGTTACGTTCGCAGCGGCAGGAGCTGGACTCGGTTCTGCACTTATGCAGTGAACTCAACAGTGGACTCACGTTGTACTCACATACGCACGCCATATTCGCAAGGCCAGGATAGAGACAAGCGTAACCTCAACTCGCACAGACGTTAGGAGAGGGTGCTCCATCCTTATCGTGACGCCGCTGAGAACGTAACCGTGTATTGAAGCGCAAACCCTTTATTCAAGCCATCTATCGGGCTACGCTGAGGCGAACCTCGAGGGAGGCATGATCGACGAAGGGAGACCCGTGAGGAGATGAGCAGGGCGTCGGCACGAGGGAACGGGCCGCCGCCAGGACAAACCGAACACCTGGCGATCGGCGTTCCCCCGGTTGTCAGGTGCTCGACCCCGGCTCAGCAATACGGCGGCGTTTGGCCATCCAGCGATTGCGCCCAGCGCACCAGAGTACAGGCCTTCTCGACCGCTGGCGTTACGGCCGTGACAACTACGAATCGGGAGTCGCCGGCTCGATGCGTGCGAGCTCATATTTGTAGGCGACGTCACCTGTTGCTGTCGAGATCTCGACGGTCTGAATCAGGTCAGCGCGATAGCGGCTGCCGATTACGAGAGACGCCAATACTGCTCGACTCGTTGATTTAGCAACCTTTCCAGTATATTTCGTTCTTGAATCATCATCATAAATTTCAAAAGATCGCGTACGTTCGTTGGCTCCGATCAGGTTACCTTCAACCGTGAGATGTTCTTCGCTAACTTTCTCAGTATCACGAACTATTTGAAGGGCATGTTTTACTTCCGCGCGGGACAACTTCGCGCTGACGAGCGTACGATCAGATGCGCCCATAAAAGCAGTGAGTCCCGAATCCGCGTCGTCAACCTCTTGAAGGAGATGTTTGAAATGGCTAAGGGCACGAGAGCGGACTGCCCGCAGGCTCGTGCGAAGTTGGGATTCATCTGTAGCGGATCTCAGAAGGAGGACAATACGTTCTAGGGTTGCGCGTACCAGAGGTGACTCGAAGAGGCGGACGTCGGAACGAGTCCGGGTGCTGGTCGCGTCCGCTCTTCTCGTCGTGCTCGCCGTGTGCGCGGGCCGTGCCTCGGCTGCGACTGGCATCTACAACACGGCGAAAGCCACAACCGTCTCGACCGACACCAGCTCGAACTGGGCCGGCTACGTCGTCGAGACACCCGACTCCTACGGGGAGCTCGGCTCCTACAAGACCATCACCGGCACCTGGGTGCAGCCCACGGCGACCTGCACGACGAGCAGCGGCTCGACGTCGTCCGCCTTCTGGGTCGGCCTCGGCGGCAACGCCGAGAACTCCCAGGGGCTCGAGCAGACCGGCACCGAAGCCGACTGCTCGGCGACCGGCAAGGTGACCTACTCCGCCTGGTACGAGCTCGTCCCGGCCGCGTCGGTCAAGGTCAAGCTGGCCGTCTCGGCCGGTGACACGATCACCGGCGGCGTCACGGTCAACGGCACCGCGGTGACCGTCAGCCTCGACGACGTCACGAGCGGCGCCGCCTTCACGAAGACCCTTCACATGGCAGCGCCGGACACGACCTCGGCCGAGTGGATCGCCGAGGCGCCATCCTCGTGCTCCGGAAGCGGTCGCTGCACGACGCTGTCGCTGACGAACTTCGGCAAGGTCAAGTTCACGAAGGCCTCGGCGACGACGCTCGCCGGCCACACCGGCTCGATCTCGGACAAGTCCTTCGCGACGACCGCGATCAAGCTCGCCGCTGACGGCGGCAGCGGCTTCGGCGCCTACGGCACCGAGGTGGCGGCCGCGACGGCGACCCCGTCCTCGCTCACCTCCTCGGGGAGCGCCTTCACCGTCAGCTGGAAGAAGGACACGAGCTCGTCGTCGGCGACCGGCGGCTACGGCGGCGGTGGCTACTACGGCGGCGGCGGCTACGGCGGTGGCGGCTACGGCGGCGGTGGCTACGGCTACGGCTACGGCTACGGCGGTGGTGGCGGCTACTACGGTGGCTTCTAGCCGGGACGCAACGCACAGGTACCTCTCAAAGGGACAGGGCGTCGGCCCTGTCCCTTTTTGCGTGGCCGCTAGGCCGGGAGCGGCTGCCAGGCCGGCCAGCCGCTGAAGCCGCCGCGGCCCACGGCGAGCTGTCGCGCGCCGGTGCCGTTCGGGCGGATGAGCTCCAGGCCGCCGCGGGCGACCGGCGCCGCGACGAGCCAGCGGCCGTCGGGCGACCAGGCGACGGCGCCCTCGACCGTCGCCGTGTGGGCGACGCGCCG
>CAIYXH010000147.1 GCA_903930195.1 uncultured Actinomycetes bacterium
CGCTCTCGCCGCCGCTACCGGGAGGCCCGACCGGGTGATCGGCATGCACTTCTTCAACCCCGTGCCCGTGCTTGCCCTGGTCGAGGTGATCCGGGCCGAGCAGACGTCGCCCGAGACCGTGGCGAGGATCATCGAGCTCGCCCGCGCGCTCGGCAAGGAGCCCGTCGAGGCACGGGACGTGGCCGGCTTCGTGGCCAACCGGATCCTGATGCCGTTCCTCAACGAGGCCGTGGCCGCGCTCGCCGACGGCGTCGCCGACGCCGAGGGCATCGACACGGTCGCGCGGCTCGGGCTCGCGCATCCGCTCGGCCCGCTCGCGCTGGCCGACCTGATCGGCCTCGACACCTGCGTCGCGATCATGGACGTGCTCGTCCGCGGGCTCGGCGACGAGCGGTATGCGCCGCATCCGCTGCTCCTCGAGCACGTCGCGGCGGGACGGCTCGGACGGAAGTCCCGCCAGGGCTTCTACGCGTACGCGTAGCCCGCGATCGCCGGCTCGCTGTCCGGCAGTGCGAGTGCGGCCCGCACCGAGGCGAAGATCTTGTCCTCGCTCGAGTAGACGCCGGTGAAGTCGACCGCGCCGTTCACCTCGAGCACCGTCCAGCGCCCGTCGCACGGCAGCAGGTCGACGCCGACGAGGTCGCCCCCGACGGCCGCTGCGGCCGCGACGGCCAGCTCGGCGGCCTCGCGGGACGGCGACGTGGGGATGCGCCGGGCGCCGAGGGCGACGTTCGTCCGCCACTCGCCCGGCGCCGAGACGCGATTGACGGCTCCGACGACGCGCCCACCGGCAACGACGACCCGCAGGTCGTGCCCGGCAGGCGGGATCAGCCGCTGGACGACGCCCCCGGTCGTGTTGAACCAGATGCGGTGGCTCATCGCCTCGACGGCCTCGTCGAACGCGGCCCAGATCTCGCAGCGGAGGACGTCGCGACCCCAGCTGCCGAAGCGCGGCTTGAGTACGAACGGCGGCTCGAGCTGCGGCGGCAGGAGCCATGGAGCGACGGCGACGGTCTCGGGCGACGGCAGCCCGGCCCGCCGGAGGGCGTTCGCGGTCGCAAGCTTGTCGTGTGCCGTGGCGAGCGTCGAATGCCCGTTGAGGACGGTGACGCCCCGCTCGGCGAGCAGGTCGAGCGCCCAGGCGCCCGGTTCGATCCCGTCGAGGGAGCGGAGGACGTCGAGCCGTCCGAGCGCGACGTCTCCCGGCCGGAGGCGGGCGGCGGCCTGTGCCGGTGAGAGCACGGTGCCGAGACGGGCGTTCGTGGGCGAGAGCGTGTGGGCGACGACGGCGAAGGTGGGCATTGAGCCATCGTTCCCCCGCCACGGCCGATCCGAAAGCCCCTGCGGCCAGGTCGACCCACGACTGTCTCACCGTTGTAACCCGACGGCCGCGTCGTACGCTGTGCCGGTGCTCGAGCCGTCTGCCGCCGAAGCCATCCGGATCACGCTCCAGGCCCAGCTCGACGTGCCGGCGGCGTCCGAGCGCGGTGTGCGCGAGGGAGTCGACCCCGAGGAGCTGCACCGCTTTCGTGTGGCGCTGCGCAGGAGCCGCTCGCTCCTGCGCGCGGCCCGGCCGGTGCTCGAGGGCCAGCTCGCAGGAGTGGATGCCGAGCTGCGCTGGCTCGGCTCCGTCACCGGGCCGCCCCGCGACCTCGACGTCCTCACCGCGCATTGCTCGACGGTCTCGGCGACGACCGGGCCGGGGGAGAGGCACTGATCGTCGCGCTCCAAGCCCGTCGCGACGTCCTGCGCGCGCCGCTCGTCACCGCGCTCGAAAGCGCGCGCTACCGGGCGTTGACCGCGTACTACCGCCGCGTGCTCTCGGAGCTCAGGCTCGACGGCGAGCTCGTCGACCTCGAGGCGGTCGCAAAGCGCGAGCTGAAGCGGCTTCGGCGCGACCGCGAAGCCGCCGGGGCCGACCCGGACGACGACACGCTCCATGCCCTGCGGATCCGGGCCAAGCGGGCCCGCTACGCCGCCGACCTGGCGGGCCTCGTCCCGGACAGCCGGTACCGGCGCGTCGCCAAGGCCGCGAAGCTGATCCAGACCCTGATCGGCGAGCACCACGACGCCGTCGTCGCCGAG
Source organism: uncultured Actinomycetes bacterium (assembly GCA_903930195.1). Taxonomy (GTDB): domain Bacteria; phylum Actinomycetota; class Thermoleophilia; order Gaiellales; family Gaiellaceae; genus PALSA-600. Next base: position 2,086 of record CAIYXH010000147.1, read on the forward strand.
CAGGAGCTGCGTGGGCTGCATGCGCCGGGCGCCGGGCTCGCGCTCGGGCGGATCGTCGAGCACGAGCGCGGCCGCTGCCGCGCCGCCCGTGCTGCGTTACCGGACGCGTGGGCCGCGCTCGACAAGGCTGCGAAGCGATTGTGAGCCTTGTCGTAGGGACAGGTCTTCAGACCTGTCCCTACGACAAGGGAGACCTGTCTCCACGAGGGGGCGGCTACCACCAGAGCGGGTTCGACCAGGCCATGCGGCCCTGCGCGTCGACGAGCTCGAGGCGGCCGTAGGCCATCGACGGCAGGCGCTCGAGCCACGCCTCGACGATCTCGCCCGTCGGCGTCTCCTCGACGATCCGAGCGTTCGACCGGTCGCCCATGCGTCGGGCGGTGACGCTCGCGCCGAAGAAGCGGGAGCTGACGAGGCGCACCGTCGTCGCCGGTGTGCAGCGGACGCGGACGCCGTCGTCTGCGAGCTCGACGGAGTCGATCCGCGGCCCCGACGAGCTGTAGAAGCGGCCGGTGCGCAGCGCCTCGAGCGCCGCCTCGGCGGTGCGCTCGGCGGCGAGCGCCCAGACCCAGGCGTGGGCGCTTTCGTAGCCGGCGAGATGCGAGTCGTCCGTCGCGAGTCCGAAGAGCTTGTCGCCGCGCTCGAGCACCTCGTCCCAGTGGACGCCCGAGAGCCCGCGCCCGATCTCCAGCTCGCAGCCGGCGTTGAAGACCTCGACGCCGAGCAGTCCCTTGCAGCCGAGGAACTCGTCGCTCCGCAGGCCGCTCCAGTACGGGTGGGCGAGGTAGGGAAGACCGCCCTGCGCGAGGATCCAGTCGACCGTCTCCTGCAGGTTCGGGAAGCCCCGGCCCGGCTCGACCGGGTCGGAGCGGACGCCGAGCGCAAGCACGTGGGCGTCGCTCGCGGTGCCGTCGAGCGTCGCGTTCAACTCGATGCTGGGGATCACGATCAGGTGGTCCGGATCGGGTGTCGCGGTGCGCACCCAGTGGTCGGTGATGCAGAGCACGTCGAAGCCGGCCCGCTCGTAGTGGCGGGCGAGATGGGAGGGCGAGAGCTCGCCGTCGGAGTTCGTGGTGTGGGCGTGGAGCGCGCAGCGGAGCCACACGCCGTCGCCCGACGAGAAGAAGTCGGTATCCGGCATCCAGCCAGTCCTACCGCGGCGGAGGCCGTCGCAGAAGCCCCCGACGCGGCTCCGTCACCACTAGGTCACGGCTCGTCAACCGACTCTCGACCGGCCTGGTCGAGCCTCGGTGGACGCCGGGTGAACATGCCGTAACGGAGGGGCGTCGGGGGGTTTCCAGGCCGGGAAGCCGGGGTTACGGTCGCCGCGCAACCCCGTCCACAGGAGGAGAGTCGATGCACGATTACGAGGCCCAGGAAGTCGAGTTCTGGGCGAAGCTGAACGAGAAGAGCCTGACCCGCTCGCAGATGTTGCGGCGCAGCGCGGCAGCAGCCGTCGGCCTGACTGTCCTTGCTTCGCCTGCCGCGGCGTTTGCTGCGAGCGCCCGCACGGAGACGCAGCTCGCGGGCGGGATGTCGATGAGCGATCTCGTCGCCGCGGCGAAGAAGGAAGGGCACGTCAACCTGATCGCCCTTCCGCCGGACTGGGCCAACTACGGCGCCATCCTCAAGGCTTTCAAGAGCAAGTACGGGATCAGCTACACGGACGACAACCCGGACGGCTCCTCCGCACAGGAGAACCAGGCGATCACGTCGCTCAAGGGCAACGACCGCGCACCGGATGCCGTCGATGTCGGCCCGGGTTTCGCGATCCAGGGTGCCCAGCAGGGGCTCTACGCCGCGTACAAGACCGCCGGCTTCTCGACGGTTCCGTCCAACATGCGTGACCCGAAGGGCCGCTGGACGGGCGACTACTGGGGCGCGATCTCGATCGGCTACAACGCCAAGCTCGTCAGCACGCCCCCGACGTCGTTCAAGGATCTGCTCAACTCGACCTACAAGGGTCAGGTTGCGATGAACGGCAGCCCGCTCACCTCGGGCTCCGCGGTCGCCGGTGTCTTCGCCGCAGCGCTCGCGAACGGCGGCTCGCTCGGCAACGTCGGCCCCGGCATCGACTTCTTCGCGAAGCTGAAGGACTCGGGCAACTTCATCACCGTCGAGTCCACGCCGCAGACGGTCGCCTCGGGTGAGACCCCGATCTCGATCGACTGGGACTACCTGAACCTCGGGTACGTCAAGGAGTCGCCGGCCGCCGACTGGAAGGTCGTCATCCCGTCCGACGGCGTCTACGGCTCGTTCTACGCGCAGGCCATCAACGCGCAGGC
>CAIYXH010000148.1 GCA_903930195.1 uncultured Actinomycetes bacterium
CGTGGTCGACGCCGACGGCGCCTTCGCCGGCGGGGTGCTCGCTCCCGGCATCGAGATCTCGATGGACGCGCTCTTCGCCCGGGCCGCCCGGCTCGGCCGTGTGCCCTTTGCCGCGCCGGAGCGCGTGATCTCGCAGACGACGACCGCGGCGCTCCAGTCCGGCATGGTCTACGGCTTCGCCGGCCAGGTCGACGCGATCGTCGAGCGCATCCGCGCCGAGCTCGGCGCGCCGGACGCCCCGGTCGTCGCCACCGGCGGCCTCGCGAGCCTGATCGCCCCGCACGCAGGGACGATCACCGCCGTCGACCCCGAGCTCACGCTCCAGGGCCTGCGGCTCGTCTGGCAGCGGAACAATTGATGCAAATCGGGAACAGACGCGTTACGTGAGCCTTGCTACACCGTCGGGGTGAGGCGTTCAGTGCGGATAGATCTCGACGAAGCCGATGCAACGGCGCTCGAGATCGTTCGCGCTGACACGTCATCCGATGCGGAGGCCCTGCGCGCGGCTCTGCACGAGGCAGCTGCACGCCGCCGCGACCGGGCGAAGGTTCTCGACGAGGTGCGTCGTCTCGCAGCCGATCCGGCAGACCGCGAGGAGATGCGATTGATTCGTGAACAGCTGGCCGAGTTCGCGCCGAGGACGGGCGACTGAATGGTGCGCGGCGAGGCGGAACTAGGGGTCAGGTCTTTCCTGTTTCACCCCATTCCGTACAGGCGCCTGTCGCGCCTTCGGTGAAATAGGAAAGACCTGACCCCGGCTAGCCGCCGCCGTAGATCGAGATCGGCAGGCCGTCGAGGAGCACCTCGTCGACCGGCGGGTTCTCGGCCTCGAGGCGCTCCAGCACCTCGGCGGCGCCGGGGGCGGCGGCGAGGAGGCGCCGCTCGACCTCCTCGATCGAGTGGAGCACGACAAGCTCCTGCTTGAACGGCTTCGGGAAGCGCCCACGACCCAGGTACCAGCCGTAGAACTTCTTCAGGAACCCGGTGGCGCGCTGCTCGCCGAGCTCGCGCACGGTCTCGCGGATGAACAGGAGCAGCTCCGCGACGACCTCCTCGCGGCTCGGCTCGCCCTCGTCGCCCATGATCTCGGCGAGCGCCCACGGGTTGCCCTGTGCGGCGCGGCCGACCATGACCGCGGCGCAGCCGGTGGTCGCGAGCACGGCCTGGGCGCGGGCGCGCGAGGTGACGTCGCCGGAGGCGATCACCGGCACGTCGACGAGCGAGACGAGCTCGGCGGTAAGCGCGTGGTCGGCGGTGCCGGTGTACATCTGCTTGGCCGAGCGGGGGTGGAGGGTGATCGACGCAGCGCCCGCCTCGACGAGCCGGGGGCCGACGACGAGGCAGTCGCGCGAGCCGTCACGCACGCCGCGGCGCATCTTCACGGACACGGGCAGCGAGGTCGCCTCGGCGACGGCGGCGACGATCCGCGCGGCGTGCTCGGGGTCGTCGAGGCACGACGCGCCGGCGCCGGTCTTCGTGACCTTCTTCACCGGGCAGCCGAAGTTGATGTCGACGATGTCCGCGCCGGCGGCCTCGACGGCCTTCGCGGCGGCCCCCATCGCCTCGGGCTCGGAGCCGAAGATCTGGATCGCGAGCGGGTGCTCGTCGGAGGCGACGCGGAGGTAGTCGAGCGTCCGCTCGTTCTTGTGGGCGATGCCGGCGACCGAGACCATCTCCGAGCAGACGAGCCCGGCGCCGTAGCGGCGGCCCTGGCGCCGGAAGGCCTGGACCGAGACGCCTGCCATGGGGGCGAGGACGAGCCGGGAGGGGATCTCGACCTCGCCGATGAACCAGGATTCGCGCAGGTCGACGGGCACGAAACGATGGTAGCCGGTTGTCCTTGCGGAGCTTGCAACTGCGTCGCTACTATTCGCTCCCGTTTTCGGGCCAGTGACGGGGCCCGAACCCCCACTGTTGGAGGCCGTTCACCTTGAAGGAAGTCATCCTCACCCCAGAGGGCTACGAGAAGCTGAAGCAGGAGATCGATGTCCTGCGCAACGACAAGCGCCGTGAGGTTGCCGATCGCATCCGGATCGCCCGGGAATTCGGCGATATCGCGGAGAACGCGGAGTACGACGACGCCAAGAACGAGCAGGCGATGCTCGAGCACAAGATCGCCCAGCTCGAAGAGCGACTGCTCTCGGCGCGCGTGATCACGAAGAAGGAGATCTCGAAGGACGCCGTCTCGATCGGGACGACCGTTCGCCTCCGCGACGTGAGCGCGAACAAGTCGTTCGAGTACCACATCGTCGGCTCGGCCGAGGCCAATCCGGCCGAGAGCAAGCTGTCCAACGAATCGCCGGTCGGCAAGGCGATCATGGGACACAAGAAGGGCGACGTGGTCGAGGTCGCCGCCCCGCGCGGCAGCCTCACGTTCAAGATCCTCGAGATCAGCGCGTCCTAAGCACAACTGCAGAGATACGCCGGCCCAGTTAGGGTCGGCGGATGGATGTCAGCCGCCTCGGTGACGACCGGCTCGACGTGGCGAGCCGGGTGCTCGCACATGCCTTTCAGGAGGATCCCGCCTGGAGCTGGGTGATTCGCGACGCGCGCCGCCGTGCGGGCCTGCTTCCGTGGCTCTTCCGGACGGCGTTCGAGGTGACCGACGCCGAGCTCTGGGGCGCGGGCGACCCGATCGCCGGCTGCGCCCGCTGGCTCGGCCCCGGCCGGCCCGTCGTGCACGTCGCGCCGATGCTGAAGGCGTTCGTGGCGAC
>CAIYXH010000149.1 GCA_903930195.1 uncultured Actinomycetes bacterium
AAGATCGGCGTGATCAAGGTCGTCCGCGCGGTGACCGGCCTTGGCCTCAAGGAGGCGAAGGACGTCGTCGACGGCGCTCCGGCAGCCGTCAAGGAGGGCGTCAACAAGGAAGAGGCCGACACGATCAAGGCGCAGCTCGAAGAGGCCGGCGCCTCGGTCGAGCTCAAGTAGCTCCGACTTCTTGCTGTTTGTCAGGAAGGGACAGGGCTTAGCCCTGTCCCTTCCTCGTTCTGCACCAAGGCGGGCTCCGCTGCTAGGCTGTCCTTCGTCGGCGCACCCGACCCTCGCCGCTTGCGGCTAGAGGATCGCGTGCCCTATACTGGGACGTTCGCCGACGTACGTCCCGTCGTCGTCTCTGTCTGCCTGCGTTTTGCCGTATTCCTCGCTTCGTCCGCTCCACCCCTCATTCCATAGCTCGTAAGGGAGGCTGTTCCCCTTGACCCAGCCGGTCGCTGCGCCTCGCGCGCGTAAGTCCTTTTCTCGTCTCAAGCACGTCCTCGATCTCCCGAACCTGATCGACATCCAGCGGGAGTCGTTCGAGTGGTTCCTGCGCGAAGGTCTGCGCGACACCATCGATGACATCTCCCCGATCGAGGACTACACGGGCTCCCTCGCCGTCGAGTTCGGCGATTACGAATTCGGTCTGCCCGCCCTCACGATGCAGGAGTGTCGTGAGAAGGACATGACCTACCAGGCGCCGCTGTCGATGACGGTGCGCTTCGTCAACAAGGACACCGGTGAGATCCGTGAGCAGCGGGTCTTCATGGGCGACTTCCCGATCATGACCCAGTGGGGGACGTTCATCATCAACGGCACCGAGCGCGTGATCGTCACGCAGCTCGTCCGCAGCCCGGGCGCCTACCTGATGGAGCCGAAGGACGCGACGAAGCAGGTCTTCGCCGCGAACCTGATGCCGAGTCGCGGCTCGTGGCTCGAGCTCGAGATCGACAAGAAGGGCGTCGTCTACGCCCGCATCGACCGGAAGCGCAAGCTGCCGATCACCACGCTCCTGCGGGCGCTGCCGGCCGAGGACCCGACCACCGGGTTCAAGCTCGACACGACCACGGACGAGGCGATCCTGGCTCTGTTCGACAACTCGCACTTCATCCAGAAGACGCTCGACAAGGACACGACCACGCGCGAGGAAGAGGCGCTGATCGAGGTCTTCAAGAAGCAGCGCCCCGGTGAGCCGCCGACGCTCGACAACGCGCGGAACCTGCTGCGGACGCTCTTCTTCGACCCGAAGCGCTACGACCTGACCAAGGTCGGCCGCTACAAGCTGAACCAGCGCCTCGGCGTGCAGGGCGTGCCGGCGGACTGCCGCGTGCTCACCACGCAGGACATCCTCGCGCTCGTCCAGAAGCTCGTCTGGCTGCCCCACGGCCTCGGTGTGCCGGAGGAGTCGAAGGACTTCGCCGCGGATGCCGCCGGCATGGATCGCCGCCCGATCGCGCACGAGCTCGACGAGTACGAGCACTTCGGCAACCGCCGCCTGCGCACGACCGGCGAGCTGATCCAGGAGGCGTTCCGCGTCGGTCTCTACCGCATGGAGCGCGTCGTCCGCGAGCGGATGACGACGGAGGACGTCGACACCATCACGCCGCAGACGATCATCAACATCCGTCCGGTGGTCGCGGCGCTGAAGGAGTTCTTCGGCTCCTCGCAGCTCTCGCAGTTCATGCAGCAGACGAACTCGCTCGATGGCCTCACCCATCGCCGCCGCCTTTCGGCGCTCGGCGCCGGCGGCCTGACCCGCGAGCGCGCACCGATCGAGGTGCGCGACGTCCATCCGACCCATTACGGCCGGATGTGCCCGATCGAGACGCCGGAAGGCCCGAACATCGGCCTGATCGGCTCGCTCGCGTCGATGGCGACCGTCTCGCAGTTCGGCTTCATCCAGACGCCGTACCGCAAGGTCGTCAACAGCAAGGTGACGGACGAGATCATCTATCTCGACGCGGCCGAGGAGGCCCAGTTCACGATCGCGCAGGCGTCGGAGCCGATCGACGAGAAGACCGGCAAGTTCCTGCACGACCAGGTGCTCTGCCGCTCCCGCGAGGGCGAGGCCGTCATGTCCACGCCCGATGCGATCGAGCTCATGGACGTCTCGCCGGCCCAGATCGTCTCGGTCGCGACCGCGATGATCCCGTTCCTCGAGCACAACGACGCCAACCGCGCGCTGATGGGCGCGAACATGCAGCGGCAGGCAGTGCCGCTGATGATCCCGCAGGCACCGCTCGTCGGCACCGGCCTCGAGTACCGCGCAGCGGTCGACTCGGGCGACGTCGTCGTGGCGCTGAACGCGGGCACGGTCGTCGAGCTCGACGCGACCCACGCGGTCGTCGAGGGCAAGGGCACGCGCGACGAGTACACGCTCACGAAGTTCATGCAGTCGAACCAGGGCACGCTGATCCACCACAAGCCGATCGTCAAGCTCGGCGACAAGGTGGTGGCCGGCAGCGTCCTGGCCGACGGCTCCTCGACCGACCACGGCGAGCTCGCGCTCGGCGCGAACCTGCTCGTCGCGTTCATGCCGTTCGAGGGCTACAACTTCGAGGACGCCATCGTGCTTTCGGAGCGTCTCGTGAAGAGCGACGTGCTCACGTCGATCCACATCCACGAGCACGAGGTCGATGCCCGCGACACGAAGCTCGGTCCGGAGGAGATCACCCGAGATATCCCGAATCTCTCCGACGAGATCCTCGCCGACCTCGACGAGCGCGGCATCATCCGCGTCGGTGCTGAGGTCTCAGCCGGCGACGTTTTGGTGGGCAAGGTCA
>CAIYXH010000150.1 GCA_903930195.1 uncultured Actinomycetes bacterium
CGCTCTGGCCCGCGCTGCTCGTGGTCGGCGTGGCGGCTGCGATCGTCACCGGCGCGATCTTCCTCAGCCGCGGCAATGGCTCGTCGCCGCAGGGGCACGGCAGCACTGACGCCGTCGTGCTCAAGGGGTCGGGCTCGTGGGATCCCGACGGCGACGGTCACGAGCACAGCGAGCTCGCCTCCCGCGCGACCGACGGCAATCCCGCGACCTACTGGGAGACCGAGCGCTACGACACGCCCGCGCTGAACAAGCCCGGCGTCGGCCTCCTCCTGACCGCCTCCGCCGACGCACGCCACGTGACCGTGCAGACGACGACGCCCGGCTTCACCGCGGAGATCCAGGCGGGCAGCGGGGCGAGCGGGCCGTTCCACACCGTCTCGGCGTCGCAGACCGTCGGGCAGAGCACCACGTTCGCGATCGACCCCGGCAGCGATCGCACCCTCGTCCTGTGGATCACCTCGCTCGGCACGAGCCGTCAGGTCCGCGTCGACGAGGTCACCGCAACGGGCTAGCCGTCGAGGGCTGTCCTGGCTTTTTGGGGCTGTTCCCGCATAAGGCCCGGAGTCAGGCCCGGAGTCAGACTCCGGCGGCTGTCGATTGGCCTTTGCTACGAAAGCGTTCCGCTGCGTCCCCAACCACGTGTCGGAGCGCTTTCGCAGGCATCGCCTGCAGATGCTGGACGAGAGGCCCTCCGGCGGACAGCATCCCTGGGGATGAGACGTCACACATCTGGCACGCGCCTTGGGGTTGACAACCCCAGGTATCTGACACCGGGTCGGGGACAGCCCCCTGCGGGGACAGCCCCTCGAGGTCAGTAGCGCAGCGACGAGCGGCGTTCGTGGCGGTCGAGCGCGAGCTCGACGAGGCCGTCGAGCAGCTCCGCGTAGGCGACGCCAGACGCCTCGAAGAGCTTTGCGTAGACGCTCGTGCCGGTGAAGCCGGGGATCGTGTTCAGCTCGTTGACGAGCACCTCGCCGTCGGCGCGGATGAAGAGGTCGACCCGCGCCATCCCTTCGCACTCGGAGGCGACGAACGCCTGCACGGCGATCGCCTGCGCGCGTTCGGCCTGCTCGGGCGTGATCCGGGCGGGGACGATCAGCTCCATTTCGCCCTCGTCGTACTTCGCGTCGTAGTCGTACCACTCGGCGCGCGTCACGACGATCTCCCCGACGAGCGACGCCTGCGGCGTGCGGTTCCCGAAGACGCCGACCTCGATCTCGATCCCGTCGACGAACTCCTCCACGAGCACCTTGTCGTCGTGGGTGAACGCGAGTGCGACCGCGGCCTCGAACTCGGCCTCGTCGTGCGCCTTGGAGATGCCGACCGAGGAGCCCAGCCGGGCGGGCTTGACGAAGACGGGGTAGCCGAACGGGTTTGCGACCGGGTTGCCGACGCGGAGGGTGATGTTGCGCGTGACCGGGATCCGCTGGTCGCGCAGGACGCGCTTGAACAGATCCTTGTCCATGCAGAGCGCCGACGCGGCGACGCCCGCGCCGACGTACGGGACACCGGCGAGCTCGAGGAGGCCCTGCACCGTCCCGTCCTCGCCGAAGGGCCCGTGCAGGACGGGGAAGACCACGTCGACGTCGGCAAGGGCTCCGGCGACCGCGCGGTCGGGCAGGCGGGAGGCCGTCGTGCGGGCCGGGAGCGGCGGGGCATCCGCGACGGCGGTCTCGAGCTCGTCGACGATCCCGGACTCGAGGCTCCAGCCCCCGTCGCGGTCGATCTCGACCGGCACGACGTCGTGGCCCAGCTCGCGGAGCGCAGCGACGACGCCGCGGGCGGACGCGACCGAGATCTCGTGCTCGCTCGAGCACCCCCCGAAGATGACGGCGATCCGCCGCCGCGTCACGGGGTGACCGGCGGGGGCGTCGTCGTGGTCGACCCCGTCGTGGTGCCGGTCGTGGTCGAGCCCGTCGTCGTGGATGACGTGGTGTCCGCGACGAGCTGGCCGACGCTGATCACGACCGTCGCGCCCTGCTTGAGGCTGCCGTGGGCGGGGTTCTGGTCGAGGACGAGTCCGCTCTGCTCCGGGGCGGTGACGGCTTCGGGCGTGACGGTGACCTGGAGACCGGCTGCTGTGATCGCCTGCTCGGCGTCGCTCTCGCTGTCGCCGACGACGTAGGGCACCTGGACGTTCTTCGGCCCCGACGAGACGGTGAGGACGATCTTCGTGTCGAGCGACTGCTTCGAGCCTCCGGCCGGGCTCTCGCCGATGACGCTGCCGACCGGCTTCGTGCTCGCCACGTCGTCCTCGGTGACGGCGAACCCGGCTGCCGCGAGCTGAGACTTGGCGTTCGCGATGGGATCGCCGAGCACGCCGGGAACCTCGACGAGCTTCGGTCCGGTCGAGACGTTGATCCGCACGGTCGAGCCCTCGGTGACCTGCACCGAGTTGCCGGAGGCGTCCTTCGCGTCCGGGGACTGCGCGACGACGGTGTTCTCGGCCGCGGACGACGACGGGACGGTGTGCGGGTCGGCGTTCAGGCCGGCGTTGACGAGCGTCGAGATCGCGGCCTGGCGCGTGAAGCCGATCACCATCGGCACCGTCACCTTCGGCTTGCCCGCCGAGACGACGATCGTGACCGTGGTGTTCTGCGAGACCTTGGTGGCATCGGACGGCGCCTGGCTGATCACGGTCCCGGCCGGAACGGACTCGCTCGTCGCCGTCTTCACCTTCACCTTCAGGCCCTGGCCCTCGAGGATCGAGATGGCGTTCGCCTTCTTCAGCTCCTCGACGGGCGAGACGGCGATCGTCGTGTTGCGGGTGATCTGCGACTGGATCCGGTTGTAGAGCAGGAACCCGGCGACCGCGAGGATCGCGATCGCGAGCAGCCCGAGCAGCCAGGGCCAGAGCTTCCGGCGCTTCGGCAGCTCGCTGTAGAAGCCGCCCGCATCGGGCCTCCGGTAGACCGGAGGGACCGGGGGCGCGGCCGAGCCGGGCGCGATCATCGTCGCGGCGGAGGTCATCGACGTGGCGGAGATGACCTGGGTCATCGCGTCGTCGGTGCGCGTCGAGACCGGGGCGCCGCGGGAGACGCGCTCGAGGTCGGCTGCCATCTCCTCGGCCGACTGGTAGCGCTGGTCGGGCTCCTTCGCGAGCGCGCGCATCACGATCGCGTCGAGGTCGTGCGGCACCTCGGGGCGGATCTTCGACGGCAGGTCCGGGATGGCGGAGAGGTGCTTCATCGCGATCTCGACCGCTGCGTCGCCGCTGAACGGCACCTTCCCGGTGAGCAGCTCGTAGAGGACGATCCCGAGGGAGTAGATGTCGGAGCGCGGATCGACCGGCGCGCCCCGCGCCTGCTCGGGCGAGAGGTACTGGGCGGTGCCGACGATCGAGCCGACCTCGGTCATCTGCGAGGCGCCCGACCGGGCGATGCCGAAGTCCGTGACCTTGAGGCGGCGGTCGGTGCCGAAGACGATGTTGTGGGGCTTGATGTCGCGGTGGATGATCCCGTGGCGGTGCGCGAAGGCGAGCGCTTCGAGGATCTGGCGCGCGTACTCTATCGCGGTCGGGATCGGCGCCTGCCGGTGCTTGACGAGGAGCTCCTTGAGCGTCGGCCCGTCGAGGTACTCCATCGCGATGTAGTAGGTGCCCTCGGCCTGGCCGCGGTCGAAGATCTGGACGATGTTCGGATGGCCGAGGCCGGCGGCGTTCTGCGCCTCGCGCCGGAACCGCTCGACGAACTGCTCGTCGCGCGCATGCCGCTCGTTCAGCATCTTCAGCGCGACCTTGCGGCCGAGCTCCTGGTCCTCGGCGAGGTAGACGTCGGCCATGCCGCCCGAGCCGAGCTTGCCGGTGACCCGGTAGCGGCCGTCGAAGAGCCTGCCGATCATCGCGTCGTCTGCCATCAGTTGCCCGCGCTTCCGGCTGCCGTCGTCGTGCTCGTCTTCTGTGCGTCGCTGGGCGTGAGGATGCTCTGCATGATGGCCTTGGCGATCGGGGCGGCGATGGCACCGCCGAAGCCGTTCAGCTGATTCTCCACGATCACCGCACCCGCGACGACGGGATGGTCGGCGGGAGCGTAGAAGATGAACCAGGCGTCGTAGACGTGCGGCGTGCCCGTCTCGGCCGTGCCCGTCTTGCCCGCGACCTCGACGCCGGGGATCTGCGCCTCCGTGCCGGTGCCGCCCTGGACGACCGCGACCATCATCTGGTTGAGGTCGGCGGCGGTCTTCGCCGAGGTCGCCCGCTTCCAGGTGTGGGGGCTCATCGTCGCGACGGTGCCGCCGCCCGGCGAGAGCACCTTCTTCACGAGCTGGGGCTTCATCTCGATCCCCTTGTCGGCGACGGCGGAGGCGACGAGCGCCATCTGCAGCGGGGTGACGAGCATCCGCTCCTGGCCGAAGGCGAGCCGGCCGGCGTCGACCGCCTGGTCGGCGTTCTTCGGGTCGTAGAGCTTCCCCTTGTCGTAGAGGCCGGAGGCCGAGCGCGCGTCGGCCGGCGTCTCGAGCGGCGGCACGGAGTAGAAGCCGAACTTCTTCGCCTCCTGGAGGATTCGCGTCGAGCCGAGCTTCTGGCCGATGTTGCAGAAAACGGCGTTGATCGAGTGCTCGTAGGCCTCGACGAGGTTGACGAGGCCGTAGACCTCGGGGCCGTTCTGGTCGTCGGCATTCGTGACCTTCTGGCCGTAGTCGATGCAGTAGCCCGGGTCCTCGAAGGTCGAGCTCGGGCCGTAGACGTGGTCGTCGATCGCGGCCGCCGCGGTGATCGTCTTGAACGTCGAGCCCGGCGGATACAGGCCCTGCGTCGCGCGGTTGAGGAGCGGGGCGGCCGGGGAGCAGTGCGCCTTGAGCTTCTGGATCTGCGCGTAGCCGTTCGTCTTCTCGACGAGGTTCGGGTCGTACGAGGGTGAGGAGGCCATCGCGAGCACTGCGCCGGTGCGCGGGTCGAGCGCGACCGCGGCGCCGCAGCCCGCCTTGTCGAGGAGGCTCTGCGCGGTCTGCTGCGCGGCGACGTTCAGGTTGAGGACGAGATTGTTGCCCGTGACCGTGGACCCCTTGAGCTTGTCGCCGAGCGAGGAGAGGAGCGTGCCGAGGTTCCCGTTCGAGGCGGTGAGGTAGTCGTTCTCGGAGCGTTCGAGGCCCGTCCGCGACCGGCTCTGGGTCGAGTAGCCGACCGCCTGCGAGGCGAAGCCGTGCGTCGGATAGGTGCGCGTGTAGATCGTCTGGCCGGCCACCTTCTCCCGCTTGTTCGCCGCGAGCACCGTCTTCCCGTCCGAGGCGTAGATCAGCCCGCGCTTGATCTCGAACTGCGCGACGCGCTGGATCTCGTTGTCCTGGCGGTCGGCGAGCCCGGTCGAGGCCCACGTCTGCCAGTACGTCGTCGCGACGACGAGAGCCGCGAGCAGCACGAGGCCGACGAGCGCGACGCGCGAGATCTGCCGGTTCACCGGGCGCCGCCGCTCATTGGGTGTTCGCCCGGTGGGAGACGAGCATCAGCCCGGCGAGGAGCGCGAAGTTCGCGACGATCGACGAGCCGCCGTAGGAGATGAACGGCAGCGTGATGCCGGTGAGCGGGATCACGCGGAGGATCCCGCCGACGATGATGAACGTCTGCAGCGCGAAGCCGAAGGTGAGGCCGGCGGCGAGCAGCTTCGAGAAGCCGTCGTCGACCTGCAGCGCGATCTTCATCCCGCGCGCCGTGAAGAGCATGAACACGAGGATCAGCGCCGAGACGCCGATCAGCCCGAGCTCCTGCGCGAGCGCGGAGTAGATGAAGTCGGTGTTCAGATACGGGATCAGCTGCGCGCCGCTCGTCGAGGTGAACGTCCCTTTGCCGAGGCCGCTGCCGAAGAAGCCGCCGCTCGAGATCGAGTAGAGCGACTTCACGAGCTGGTAGCTCGAGCAGTCCTGGCGCAGGGCGAGCGTGCCCGTTTGCGGGCAGAAGACCTTCGTGTCCGTCCACGGCTGCAGCCAGATCGTGACGCGCTCGTGGACGTGGCCGATCATCCGGTCGGCCACGAAGCAGCCGGCGACGAAGAGCACGAGCCCGATGCCGACGTAGGTGACGCGCCCCGTCGCGATGTAGAGCATCGCCAGGAAGATCCCGAAGTAGAGGAGCCCCGACCCGAGGTCGTTCGTCTCGAGCAGGACGAGCATCGCGGCGCCCCAGATCACGAGCAGCGGGCCGACGTCCTTCGCGCGGCCCTGGGCGAGCACCTCGCGCTTCTCGCGGAGGTAGGCGGCCAGGAAGACGATCAGCGAGATCTTTGCCAGCTCGCCCGGCTGGAACTGGAAGCCGCCGACGTGGATCCAGAGGCGGGCGCCGTTGACCTCCTCGCCGAGGCCGGGCACGCGCGGCAGGAAGAGCAGCGCCAGCGCGCCGACGCCGAAGAGGTACTTGTACGACTCGAGCCGCCGGTAGTCGCGCCCGAGGCCGAGCAGGGCGACCCCGAAGACGGCGACGCCGATCACGACCCAGAGGCCCTGCCGGAACGCGTCACTCGGGCCGAGGCGGTAGATCTCGGTGAGGCCGACCGCGGCGAGGAGCGACGCCATCGGCAGCAGGTACGGGTCGGCGTTCGGGACGGTGCGCCGCGCGACGAGGTGAGCCGCGACGCAGAGGGCCATGAAGAAGCCGGCGTAGCCGAGCGAGCCCCATGAGACGACGGCCTGCTGGGCGATGTAGACGCTCGCGAAGCCGACGCCGGTGAGCGCGCCGACGGCGACGAGGTAGAGGAGCTCGCGATTGCGGAGGCTCACTGCGTCAGGCCCTTGGTGACCAGGAAGAAGATCAGCGCCGCGAGCGCGACGATCAGTAGGGCCGAGGCGACGGCGCGGACGACCGGGAACGGCGCGCGCGCGGGCTCGTCGACGTGCTCGGCGGCGAGCGCCGCGCGGATCTCGTCGGCCGAGACGATCATCGTGTCGGCAGTCGGGTCGTCGATGAACGCCTGCGGCACGGCCAGATCTCCGGGGTGCAGGGTGACGGCGTCGTCCGTCACGGGGGCCGGTTCTTCGAGCTCGGCGGTCTGGTCGACGTCGTCGCCCTCGAGCACCTCGAAGAGGACGGCGGTGATGTTGTCCTCGCCGCCACGGTGGTTCGCCTCGTCGATCAGGGCCCGCCCGGCGGCACTCAGGTCGTGGCTGTTGCGCTCGACGATCGCTGCGATCGACGTGTCGTCGACCATGGTCGTGAGCCCGTCCGAGCAGAGCAGGTAGACGTCGCCGGGCTGCGCCTGGACGGAGAACGCGTCGACATCGACGTCGGGATCGGTTCCGAGCGCCCGGGTGATCACCGAACGCTGCGGGTGCGCCTCGGCCTCCGCGGGCGAGAGCTCGCCCCGGCGGACGAGCTCGGCGACGAGCGAGTGATCCTGGGTCAGCTGCTGCAGGCGGCCGTCGCGCAGGAGGTAGCCGCGCGAGTCGCCGACATGGCCGATCGCGATCGTGCCGTCGGGCGCGAAGAGCGCCAGAGTCATCGTCGTGCCCATGCCCGAGGCGGTCGCATCCGTGACCGCGCGCTGGTGGACACGCCGGTTCGCCGACTCGATCAGGGCGACGACGCCGGCCTCGCCGCGCGTGCTCGCCCCGCCCGCTTCGCGCAGCGTCGCTGCGGCGAGCGACGAGGCGACCTCGCCCGCCTGCGCACCGCCCATCCCGTCGGCGACGGCGAAGAGCGGCGCATCGGAGACCCAGGAGTCCTCGTTGCGCCGGCGCTTGCGGCCGGTGTTCGTCTCCCCGTGGCGCTGACCGATCCTCATGGCTCGAAGCGGAGGTCCGTCTCCCCGATCCGGATCAGATCGCCGGGGACGAGCCGCCGCTCGCGCGTGACGCGCTCCCCGTTGACGAAGGTGCCGTTGGTCGAGCCGAGATCCTCGAGGTAGATGCCGTCGCGGCGTGCCTCGAAGCGGGCGTGCCGCGACGACGCGAACTCGTCGGCCTCGATCGAGACGTCGTTGCCGCCGGCGCGGCCGACGGTGAGCGCGGAGGTGTCGATCGTGATCCGCTTGCCGCCGGAGAGCGCGGGGCTCGCGACGACGACGAGGCGGCCGAGCTCGCGCGCCACCGGCTGGGCGAGCAGCACCGAGGCCTGCTGCGGCGAGAGGATCATCGACTCCTGGGGCAGGCGCAGGTCGCGGGCGGCCGAGCGGACGATGCGCCAGATGAAGAGGTAGAGCAGGACGACGAAGGCGATCTTGAGGACGAGCAGCGTCGACTCGACCTGGCTCGAGGCGATCATGCGAGCCCCTGAGAGAACGCGACCTCCGTGGAGCCGATGGTGAACCGGGTGCCGTCGACGAGCTCGAGGCGCTTGACGCGGCGGCCCTCGACCTCGATCCCGTTCGTCGAGCCGAGATCGACGGCGATGTAGGAGCCCTTCTCCTCGCGGATCTCGGCGTGGCGGCGGGAGACGTTCGGATCGGAGACCGGCAGGTCGCACTCGCGCGAGCGGCCGAGCACCGTGGCGGGCTTCGTCAGCTGGTGCGTGCGGCCGCCGAAGGTGACGCTCGCCACCTCGCGGAGCTCGACGATCTCCTCGGCGTCGCGGCTGTCCTCGGTGGACGGGTCGGACGTCGCCACGGGAGCCGGCGCGGGGGGCGCCTCGAGCGGCGTCTCGGGGCGGTAGATCATCGTGGAGCCGGAGGCAGGCTCGGTCGCGGGCGCCTCGGCCGGAGCCTTCGCGCCGCGGACGAGCCGCGTCGCGATGCCGAAGACCCCGAGGTCGAGGTCGGCGTCGGTCTCGAAGCGGACGCGGGGCGCCGTGAGCAGGACGTAGCGCTCGCGGCGTGCGTGCTCGGCGAGGTAGTCCTGGAGCTCGTCGCGAAGGCCCTCCTCGTAGCTCGCGAACTGCGCGTGGTCGGCCGTCGAGAGGAAGATCGTGTACTCGTTCGGCACGTAGACACGCGAGACCGAGACGTTGCGGTGCTCGTCCATCTCCTTGACGAGCTTGCGCGCGAGCTCGACCGGCTGCACGTTCGTCCTGAAGGCACGGCCGAACACCCCCTCGAAGAGGGACTCGAGCTTGGATTCGATCGATCGTAGGACGCTCATCGTGAAGAACGGGACTTCCCCGCGGTACAGAGTTTCCCCGTTGGTCAGTGTAATCCCCCTCCATCTGCCGACCTGACTACCCTCGGTCACCGGTTAGCGTGATCAAGTACATCGGGTCGAAGCGGACGCTGGTGCCGACGATCGCGTCGATCGTGGCGCAGCTGCCGGTGCGGACCGCGTGCGATCTCTTCGCCGGCACGACCCGGGTGGGGCAGGCATTCCGCCGGCTCGGGCTCGAGGTGCACTCGAACGACCTCGCCACGTACTCGGAGGCGCTCGGCCTCACCTACGTGGTCGCGGGCGCCGACGTCGACCGGCTGCGGCTCGCGACGCTCGTCGCGGAGCTGAACGCGCTGCCGGGCCGTGACGGCTACTTCACCGAGGCCTTCTGCCGACAGGCGCGGTACGTGCAGCCCGAGAACGGCCGCCGGATCGACGCGATCCGCGACCGGATCGACGAGCTCGTGCTGACACCGGTGGAACGGGGGATCCTGCTCACGGCGCTGCTCGAGGCAGCCGACCGGGTCGACAGCACGACCGGCGTGCAGATGGCCTACCTCAAGCAGTGGGCGCCACGCTCCCACGCCCCGTTGCGGCTGCGGCTGCCGGATGCGGTGGAGGGCCCTCCGGGCCGTGTTACGCGGCTCGATGCGAACCTTCTCGCGCCACAGCTCGACGTCGACCTCGTCTACCTCGACCCGCCGTACAACCACCACGCCTACTTCGCGAACTACCACGTCTGGGAGACGCTCGTCCGCTGGGATGCCCCGGAGAGCTACGGCATCGCGAACAAGCGCCTCGACTGCCGCAGCCGCAAGAGCCGCTTCAACGCGAAGCGGGATGCGCCCGCGGCGCTTGCCGAGCTGATCGGCAGCCTGCGGGCTCCCTGGCTCGTCGTCTCGGCGAGCGACGAGAGCTTCCACGGCGCCCAGCGCCTGCACGAGCTCCTCGTCGAGCACGGCCACGTCGGGCGGATCGACATCGAGGGCCGCCGCTACGTGGGCGCGCAGATCGGCATCCACAACCCGGCCGGCGAAAAGGTCGGGAAGGTCTCCCACCTGCGCAATCAGGAGCACCTCTTCGTGGTCGGCCCCGACCAGGAGCTGGTCGAGGCGGTAACGGCCGGCTCAGGCGCGCTGCGGTAGCGCGAGCACGGCGGCGGTCGCCCAGGCGGCCACGAGGAGCGGCAGGAAGGGCGCGGAGGGCGCGACGAGGGCCGTGGCGGCAAGCAGGGCCGCGCCGGCGCCTGCGGCAGGCCAGAGCCCCCGGCCGCGGGCGTACGGCAGCCCGGCTGCCGCGGCCGCGAGGACGAGCGCTTCGCCCACGAGGCTCGGATGGGACGTGAGGGCGTGCCAGAGCGCCCAGGCGACGGCGGTCGGGGCGTTGCTGCCGTCGATGCCGAGGCCGAGCGGTGCCGGGCCCGCGCCGAACGGGAGGGCATGGTGGCCGAGTCCCGCGACGATCGCGGCGAGCACGACCGCGCCCGCTGTCTGCACGCCGCGGCGGATCCCGCCGCGGGCGAGCTGGGCGACGAGCGGCACGAACGCAAGCGCGCCGAGCGGCATCAGCAGCGGCCCGGCGGCGAGCAGCAGGCCGGCGCGGCTGTCGCGCCATGCGAGCGCGAGCCAGCCGGCCGCGACCGCGGCGAAGACCAGGGCGAGGCCGAGCGAGATGTTGGCGAGCGGGAAGAAGCTCACGCCGAGGGCAAATGCCATCCCGACGCGTCCCTTCCAGGCGCCGAGCGCCCCGGCGAGCGCGGCGAGGCCGGCAGCCCACCCGGAGGGATAGAACGGCAGGCTTGCGGCGACCCAGGCCGTCCAGGCGGCTGCGAGGACGGCCGGCAGCACGCGGTCGGGCACGGCGGTGCGGGCGCGCTCGACGCGCGGCTTCGGCGGGGCTTCGGGCTCGCGTCCCTCGCCGCCGCCGCCCGAGCCGCGGCGCTTCTTGCGGAGCTGGGCATAGAGGTCGGAGGCGAGCCCTTCGGCGCTCGGACGTCGTGCTGGGTTCAGCACGAGCGCCTGCGCGACGAGTGCGCGGACCGGCGCGGGCAGGTCGGGGCGGATCGTCTCGAGCGCGGGAGCCCCAGCCTGGATCCGGCGCGACGTCTCACCGGGGCTCTCGTGCCGGAACGGGTGCTGCCCGGCGAAGGCCTCCCAGAGGACGACGCCGGCGCCCCAGATGTCGGTCGCGGCGGTCGCGTTCTTGCCCAGCAGGCGCTCGGGCGAGACGTAGGCGAGCGTGCCCGGCACGTCGCCGATCGCGGTGAGCGTGTCGAACTCCGCCATCTGGGCGAGGCCGAAATCGAGCAGGCGCACGTCGATCCCGTCGCTCTCGGCGAGCAGGATGTTCGACGGCTTGATGTCGCGGTGGACGATCCCGCGGCCGTGCGCGTGGGCGAGCGCCTCGAGCAGCTGGATGCCCGCCTTCAGCACATCTCGATCCGAGAGCTCGCCGGCCGAGAGCGCCTGGCGGAGGGTGCGGCCGGGGACGTACTCGTAGGCGATGAAGATGTGGCTCGGATCGCGGGCGAGCGCGTAGATCCGCTGGCAACGGGGGTGGCGGAGCATCGCGGCGGCGCGGGCCTCGCGCTCGGCCCGGGCGGCGACCTTTCCCTCGCGCGGGACCATCTTCAGCGCGATGTCGAGACCCGTCTGCTCGTCCTGCGCCAACCAGACATGTCCCATTCCGCCGGAGCCGAGGGGCTTGATCGGGCGGTAGCGACCGAGGATCAGATCGCGTGCAAGGGCAGTCGTCGACACGGTTTGCATCTACTTCGTGGCGGCCGGGACTCCTCTCCCGCAGCCCGGCCTGCCATAGTTCTCGTCTGAGGTGGACGAGAACGACGACATCGAGTTCTCCTTCTTCGAGGACGACGACGAGGGACTGACGCGCGAGGCGGCCCGCCCGGCTGCCGCGCAGCGCGTGCGCCTGCCCGGGCGCGCGCCCCGCTCGCGCGGTCCGGTCGGCCCGCCGCGGCCGACGGCACCGCTCCTCCGCCTGGTGGCGCTCGTGGCGCTCGTCATCGTCCTGCTCCTTGTCTTCGGCTTGTTGATCCAGTCGTGCGGCAGCACGTCGAAGCACGACTCCTACGCGAGCTACATCGACAAGGTGACGACGATCGCGACGCAGTCGACCGCCGACGGCGCCTCGCTCGCGACGGCGCTGACGACGCCCGGCCTCTCCGTCGCGACCCTCGACAAGAAGCTCTACGCCATCGCCGACCACGAGCAGCAGAACGTCCAGGCTGCCGAGTCGATCGATCCGCCCGGCCCGCTTCGCGACGAGCACATGCACCTGCTCGACGCCCTGCAGCTCCGCGTGAACGGGATCGACAGCCTCGCGAAGACGTTCGCCAGCACCGCGACGTCGAGCTCCAGCTCCTCATCGTCCACGAGTACCAGCACGACGACGACGGCCGCGACGAACGCGGCGCTCCTCCAGCAGGACGCCGAGCGCCTCACCGCGAGCGACGTGATCTGGGACGACTTCTTCCTCGCGCCCGTCACCGCGCAGCTCAAGCGCGACGGTGTCGGCGGCGTCGATCCGCCCGAGTCGCACTTCATCTCGACCGGTGAGGACGTGAGCCAGCACGGCATGGCGCTCGTGCTCCAGCGGATCAGCGGCTCGTCGACCGGCGGGACGCCGGCCGGGATCCACGGCACGGATCTCGTCTCGGTCGAGGCGCTTCCGAACGGCACCGGCGGCGCGACCGAGACGCTCTCCTCGAGCGCGCTCACGACCGTGACCGCCACCACGAAGCTCGCCTTCAACGTGACGATCAACAACGGGGGCGACTCGCAGGAGGTGCAGATCCCGATCACGCTGACGATCGACCGCTCGACGTCGCAGGGCGGCCCGATCACGAAGACGGTCAAGCTGCAGCTGATCGACCCGGGCCAGCAGGGGACGGTCACCTTCACCGATCTCGGCGAGGTGCCCTTCGCCCAGCAGACGACGATCCGCGTGGACGTGGCAGCGGTGCCCGGTGAGAAGAACACCTCGAACAACTCCGGGCAGTACCAGGTCATCTTCTCGCTGCCGGCCGGCTAGTGCACGTCTCGACGAACGCTGCGGCGATCGTCGCCCTCGCGGGGGTCGCAGTCGGGCTCGTCGGCGTCGTGCTCGGCTGGATGGCGCTTGGTCGCGCCCAGCGCGTGCGCGAGGCGCAGAAGACGAACGTCGGTGCCGGCCGCCGCGAGCTCGTCGAGTTCGTCGTCGGCCTCCAGAGCCGCATCGACGATCTCGGCCGCGGCGTCGACGAGGTCGTGGCCGGCCTGGCCCGCGTCGACCGGCGGATCGACGAGGCGGTTGCGAACTCCGCGATCGTCCGCTACGACGCCTACGAGGACACGGGCGGCCATCAGTCGTCGTCCCTCGTCCTGCTCGACGCCGCCCGCACGGGCGTCGTGATCACGGCGATCCAGGGCCGCGACTACGCCCGGATCTACATGAAGGAGCTCGAGCGCGGCGTTCCGTCGGTTCCGCTCTCCCCCGAGGAGCAGGAAGCCGTCGAGCGCGCCATGGGCCGCTAGCTCTCGAGGGGCTGTCCCGGTTGTGATCTGCGGGGTCGATACCGGGACAGCCCCGGTGAGGCTGGGCCGGTCGCTCAGCTGCGAGCCCTCCGCTTCGGACGGTACGCTTCGCCCAGGTTGCAGCACGTACTCGTCCTGAATGCGAGTTACGAGCCGCTCAACGTCTGCTCGTTGAGGCGCGCGCACGTGCTCGTGTTCAAGGGCAAGGCCGAGGTCGTCGAGGAGCTCGACCGGCCCCTCTGCTCCGCCGAGAGCCGCTTCTCCTGGCCGCATGTGATCCGCCTGCTGACGTACGTCCGCGTCCCGCGGATGGTGCAGCGGAAGATCTCCCGCCGCGCGCTCTTCGCCCGCGACGGGTGGCGCTGCGTCTACTGCGGCACCGCGAGCGGGCGCCTGACGCTCGACCACGTGATCCCGCGCTCCCGCGGTGGCGGGTCGGTCTGGGAGAACGTCGTCACCTCGTGCGCGCCCTGCAACCTCCGCAAGGGCAACCGCCTGCCGCACGAGATCCACATGGAGCTCCCACATCCGCCGCGGCCGCCCGCGCCGGTGCTGTTCATCCGTCTCGCGACGCCGAAGATCCCGCAGCGCTGGGAGCGCTACCTCGGTGCGTACACCGCCGCGACCTCCACGGTCCCGGTTCCCGCAGCTGCTTAGACCGCGGAGCGGCGCTCGAGCAGGGCCACGTCGCGCCAGGTGCCGCCGACCCGGCCGATCCGCTCGCGGACGCCGACGAGGCGGAAGCCGCAGTTGAGGTGCAGCGCGAGGGACGCGCCGTTCTGGGGGAAGATCCCCGCCTGCAGCGTCCAGATCCCAGCGCGGTCGGCCTCGGCCACCAGGTGTCCGAGGAGCGCACGGCCCACGCCGCGGTTCCGGGTCTCCGGATCGACGTAGATGCTCAGGTCGGCGACGCCGGCGTAACAGTCGCGCGCCGAGTACGGCCGCAGCGCCACCCAGCCGACGACGCGGTCGCCGTCGACCGCGACGATCCGCAACTGGCCGAGGAAGGAGCGGTTCCACGTCTCCCACGTCGGCACCTCCGTCTCGAAGGTGGCGTTGCCGGTCGCGATCCCGGCCTCGTAGATCCGTGCGACCTCCGGCCAGTCCTCAGGGACGAGCGGGCGCAGGGCGAGATCGGTCTTCGGCGTGCTGATGGCCGAAGGATCCCAGAAAGCACCTCACCCGCGCAGCCGAAGCCACACGGATGAGCTGCCTACAGGAAGGTGCGAACGGATTCCCGGTCGATCCGAAGCCCGATGACCTTCGACCCGTCGTCGATCTGCTCGATCGTCTCGGCCGGCACGAGCCGGCGACGGCGGGAGAAGAACCCGGCACGCACGGACAGCGCGTCGGGAGTCTCGGGGGAGGTTCCGTACATCGGGCACTCCACCCGGCCGACGATGCGGCCACGGGAGTCGGCGACGAGGAACCCTTCGGTGCGGCGGAGGTCGATTGCGAGTGCGCTCATTGTCTCCCTTTGGTACCCAGGTGGCGGGAAACTATTCGCGGGAACCGCACGAAATCCCGTGGGCGCGGTAAGACCTTTGTAAATCTCGCGCCTGGGCGACCGTCGCGGTGGCCCCTGGACGGGAGGCTAGGACGGAACTTTGGCGCTCATCGCCCACCAGGCGACGGCGAGGGCGACGATGTAGACGGCCGAGAGCGTCGAGAGCGCGACCGGCTGCCAGCCACCCGCGGGCTTGCGCGTCCACCAGTAGGCGACGGCGGCGGAGACGAGCAGGATCGCGATGCCGGCGCCGGCCACACCGGAGCCGAGGGAGAGCCAGCCGGTCTTGCCGTAGTGCTCGGTGGACTTCGTCCAGGAGCCGAAGACGAACATCACGACCCACGCGGGCACCGCGGCGGCGAGCAGCGTGCCGAGCGAGGCGCGGGCGAGAAGGGACTGGTCGGCGACCTTGCCGGCCGAGAGCGAGATCACCGCGATCGCGCCCATCGCGCCGAAGAGGACGATCGCCGCGAGGACGTGGACGAAGAGCTCGAGGTCGGCGGAGCTCATGAGCCCGGCTTCCAGAGCATCAGGAAGAGGATGGCCAGCGTCGCGACGGCGGAGCCGTACGAGAGGACGAGGGTGCGCGGGTCGCGCATGCGGGCGCGCAGCTCGGCGCTCGGCTGGTCGCCCTGCGCGGCGAGCTGCTCGGCGAAGGCGCGCGTGGCGGCTTCGCGGCGGCCACCCATCGAGCCGGCGACGCTCGAGACCACGATCAGGAGAATCGAGGCGCTGATCCAGGCCTGGCCGTAGCCGTAGTGCTGGTCGTGGACGAGCCAGAGGCCGAGGATGAACGAGAGCGGCAGGCCGATCATGATCGCAATCACCGATTTCTGGCTCATGCTCAGGAAGAGCGCGACCTCGCTGGGGCGCTCGCGGCGCTGCGCGAGGAGACCGAAGATCGTGGCCGCGACGGCTCCGCCGAAGAAGAGAAAGGCGCCCGTGATGTGCAGCGCGATCAGCCACTGGAAGCGATCCACGGCTGCGAGCGTACGCTTTCGGACGGATGGACGCACGCGAACGGCATCTCAGGCTCCTCACCCAAACGATCGAGGCCGTCAATTCGACCCTCGATCTGGAGGAGGTGCTCGCCCAGGTGGCCACCGGCGTGGCCGAGGCGCTCCATGGCGACGCCTGCTTCGTCTATCTCTACGACGATCGGGCCGGCGAGCTGATCCTGCGCGCCACCCACGGCACGGCGGTCGACGAGATGACGACCCGGCCACGGATGCGTCCGGGCGAGGGGATCACCGGACTCGCGGCCGAGGAGCGCGTGCCGGTGATGATCGCGAGCGGCGCGAACCGCGACCCGCGCTTCAAGAACTTCCCGAACCTGACCGAGGACGAGTACGAGTCGATCCTCGCCGTCCCGATCCTCGCCCGCGGGGAGCGGCTCGAAGGGGCGCTCAACCTGCGTACCCGCGCCCCGCGCGATTTCACGCAGGACGAGATGGACCTCCTGCTCGCGATCGCGGCGCAGGTGGCGCAGTCGATCGAGCACGCGAAGCTCTACGCCGAGGCGCAGCGCCGCGTGCACGAGCTCGAGGCGCTCGCGCGGATCTCGGAGGCGGTCTCGGAGGCTCTCTACCTCGAGGAGTCGCTCGAGGCGATCGTGAAGACGACGATGGACGCGCTCGCCGCGACGGGTGCCGCGCTCGTGCTCGAGGACGGCAAGGTCGCGTGGCCCGAGGGAAAGGCGGACGTCCACGCCATCCGGCAGCCGCTCCGCTGGCGCGGCCGGCAGATCGGCGAGCTCGTCGCCGACCGCAGCACACCGTTCACCGAGGCCGCCGAGGAGCTCCTCGGCTCGATCGCCCAGCAGGCGGCCGTGGCGCTCGAGCATGGCCGTGCCGTGATGCGCGGCGTCCTCGCCCAGGAGATCCACCACCGCGTCAAGAACAACCTCCAGACGGTCGCCTCGCTGCTGCGTCTGCAGGCGCGCGCGTCCGACAACATCGACCCGCGCAAGGCGCTCGAGGACTCCGTCAACCGGATCCTTGCGATCGCCGCGGTGCACGATGTGCTGACCGAGCGGCGCGAGGACGACGTCGACCTCGCCGAGCTGCTCGGCCGGCTGCGGGCGATGCTCGTGCAGAGCGTCGGGGCGGGCCGCGAGGTGCAGGCGTCGTTCGAGCCGGTGCTGCTCGCAGGGCAGAAGGCGACCTCGCTCGCCCTCGTCTTCTCGGAGCTCCTCGGCAACGCGATCGAGCACGGCGGCAAGCACATCGACGTCACCCTCGTCCAGGAGGGCGAGGAGATCGTGCTCGCGGTCTCCGACGACGGCCCCGGCCTGAAAGAGGAGGAGCCGACCGGAACCGGCCTCTCGATCGTCCGTGCGCTCGTCCGCGACGAGCTGCGCGGCTCGTTCGAGCTCACCTCGCAAGACGGTGCGCGCGCCGAAGTCCGTTTCCCCGCGCAGTAGGAGCACTACTCTTCCGGGATGCGGATTCTGATCGCAGAAGACGAGACGATCATTCGTCTCGACCTCCGAGGCGTGCTCGAGCGCAGCGGGCACGAAGTCGTGGCCGAGGCGCGCGACGGCCGGGAGGCGATCGACCTCGCGCGGGAGCACGAGCCCGACCTCGCGATCATGGACGTGAAGATGCCGAACGTCGACGGCATCGACGCGGCCCGCGCGATCCTCGAGGAGCGGCCGATCCCGATCGTGATCCTCACCGCGTTCGGCCAGCCGGAGCTCGTCGAGCGTGCGGTCGAGGCAGGCGCCTACAGCTATCTCGTCAAGCCCTTCCGCGAGCAGGACATCGTCCCCGCGATCGAGACGGCCCGTGCGCGGCACGAGGAGCTCGTCGCTGCGCGGGCCGAGGCAGACACGCTCTCCGAGGCGCTCGTCGCGCGCAAGGCGATCGAGCGCGCGAAGGGCCTGCTGATGGAAAAGGAGAAGCTCACCGAGTCGGAGGCCTTCGGGCGGCTCCGGAAGGCGAGCCAGGTGTCGGGACGTCCGTTGCGCGTGATCGCCGAGGCGGTCATCGACACGTTCGTCCCCTCCTGAGGTGAGAGCGGTGAGCGCCGGCACGCTGACCCCGCCGCAGGAGCGGCTCGACACGGGCTCGGGCACCGGGCACGGAAACGCCTGGCGGGTGATCGTGCTGAACGACGACCACAACACCTTCGAGGGCGTGGCCTTCGCCCTCGCGCAGACGCTTCCCGGCGTCGACTACGACAAAGGCATGACGTTCGCGAACACGATTCACTCCTCGGGTCGCGCGACGGTCTGGTCGGGGCACCAGGAGGCTGCCGAGCTCTACCACTCGCAACTCGAGGGCCACGGCCTCACCCTCGCGCCGTTGGAGCGCTGAGGCGCAAGCCGATACCGCTCCAAGCGGGACTGGCCCGGCGTTCTGGGGCCTGTCCCGACCGAAGCGGTGTGCTCTCGCCGGCGCGTCTCGATCGGGACAGGCCGGAGGCCAGTCCCTAGCTTTGCCTTTCGTACCGAGCTCTACAGCTCCGCGTACAGCGCCTCCCACCGCGCGAGGAGGCCCTCCAGCTCGGTGCGGGCGGTGGTGTGGGCCGAGACCAGCTCCGTGTTCGTCCAGTCGCCGGCGAGTTGCTGCTCGAGCCCGGCAACCCGCTCCTCGGTCTTCGCGATCTCGCGCTCGACCTGCTCGAGTGCGCCGGGGCCCTTCGGGCGCTCCGCCTTCGGCTTCACCTGCTTCGGCTTCGCGGCCTTCGGCGCCGCTTCCACCTCGTCGCGGGCGTGGTACTCGGCCCAGCCACCCTCGTAGGAGACGACCTTCTGGTCTTCGAGCGCGAGCAGCCGTCCGGAGACCGCGTCGAGCAGGGCCCGGTCGTGCGTGACGAGGAGCACGGTGCCGGGGAACGCCTCGAGCGCCGCTTCGAGCGACTCACG
>CAIYXH010000151.1 GCA_903930195.1 uncultured Actinomycetes bacterium
CCAATAAATCCGGACAACGCTTGCCCCCTACGTATTACCGCGGCTGCTGGCACGTAGTTAGCCGGGGCTTCTTCTGGAAGTACCGTCACCCTCTGGGCTATTAACCCGAGTAGCTTCGTCCCTCCTGAAAGGGGTTTACAACCCGAAAGCCTTCTTCCCCCACGCGGCGTCGCTGCGTCAGGCTTTCGCCCCTTGCGCAAGATTCCCCACTGCTGCCTCCCGTAGGAGTCTGGGCCGTGTCTCAGTCCCAGTGTGGCTGATCGTCCTCTCAGACCAGCTACGGATCGTCGCCTTGGTAGGCCATTACCCCACCAACAAGCTAATCCGCCGCGGGCTCGTCCTTGACCGGAGGCCGAAGCTACCTTTTCCAACCGCCCCGAAGAGCTGTTGGGCCATCCGGCATTAATCCGAGTTTCCTCGGGCTATTCCGGTGCCAGGGGTTGATTACTCACGTGTTACTCACCCGTTCGCCGCTGTCCCCACCCCGAAGGGTGGTTCTCGCTCGACTTGCATGTGTTAAGCGCGCCGCCAGCGTTCGTCCTGAGCCAGGATCAAACTCTCCGTGAAGTGTTGTGTCGCCGGCCGAAGCCGACGAAACGGGTTCGTGCCCCGAAGGACACGAGATTTCACAGTGAGCTACGTACTACTGCTCAAAGGTCGTGCACACGGCCGGGAAGGCCGAGGCACGACGAGGATTTGCCTCGCATCCCTGCCTCCGTCTGCAAGCAGGCGGCGACCAGGATCGAGGTTTCTCGACGTTTAAACGCTGTTGAGTTTTCAAAGACCGGTGTCAGCTTTGGGGCTGACGGCGAAAAAAAGCCTCCGACTCGCGCCAGAGGCCTCCAAGATCAGGAATCGTAGCAAATACGATTTCGGGCCTGGAGGCTCCTTTGACGAGGGTCGATGGACTTCCCTGCGACGCCAGTGGTTCGGCGACCGAGGAAGACTAGCACGTTCGACCCTTCACGCAAGGGAACCGTTGCGCGAAGGGGTCATGAGGCGACGAGACGGCCGAAACGCCGCTTGCCTGCTTGCAAAACGGCTCCTGCGAGTCTATCGCGCGGCACGTCGTTCTCGGCGATCGGCGCGCCGTCGAGCTTGACCGCGCCCTGGGCGATGAGTCGGCGGGCGTCCGAAGTCGAGCCCACGCCGAACGAGCCGACGAGCAGCGCCGGCAGATGCACCGGATCGCCCTCGGGCAGGACGACGTCGGGGATGTCCTCCGGGGCCCCGCCCTCGCGGACGACACGGGTGAAGTGCGCCTCCGCGGCGGCCGCGGCCTCCGCCCCGTGCGAGCGCTCGACGATCCACCGCGCGAGCGCGAGCTTGGACGCGAGCGGATCGCCCGCGGGGGCGTCGCGGTCGGCGACGAGCGTCCACCACGCGCCGAGCTGCGCGTCAGGGATCCGCATCGTGCGGCCGAACATCTCCTCGGGCGCGGAGGTCAGCGGGATGTTGTTCCCCATCGACGAGCTCATCTTCTCGCCGTCCCAGGAGACGAGCAGCGGCGTCGTGAGCACCACCTGGGGCTCCAGGCCGTAGTGCTGCATCACCTCGCGCCCCGTGAGCAGGTTGTAGAGCTGGTCGGTGCCGCCGAGCTCGACGTCGGCCTCGATCGCGACGGAGTCGTAGGCCTGCATCAGCGGGTAGAGCAGCTCGGAGACCGAGACGGGCAGGTTCGCCGCCATCCGCTTCGCAAAGTCGTCGCGCTCGAGCAGCCGCGCGACGGTGATCGTCCGCGTCAGCCGCACGACGTCCGCGAACGAGAGCTTCGCGAGCCACTCGCCGTTGTACCGCACCTCGGTGCGATCGGGATCGAGCACGACCATCGCCTGCTCGAGGTACGTCCGTGCGTTCGCGTCGATCTCCTCGTCGGAGAGGATCGGGCGCTCTGCCGAGCGACCGGAGGGATCGCCGATCCGGGTCGTGTAGTCGCCGATGATCAGCACGCCCGTGTGGCCGGCGTCCTGGAACGCGCGCATGCGCTGGAGCGGGATCGCGCGGCCGATATGCACGTCCGGCGAGGTCACGTCGATGCCGAGCTTCACCCGCAGCGGGCGTCCGAGCTTCAGCTTTGCCTCGAGTCCGCCGGCCGGCAGGACCTCGACGGCGTTGCGGGTCAAGTCGGCGACGGTCATCGCGGGCTAGACTAGCGACGGTTTGAGGCTGTTCCGACGATCGCGGGCGCCGAAGCAGCGCCGCATTCGGAAGCTCAGGCTGCTCGCCCTCCTGCTGGTTCTCGGCCTGCTGGGCACGGCCTCGTTCACCTATGGGATGTTGCGGTCGATCTCGGGGCAGATCCCGTCGCTCGACCCGGCCAAGGTCGACCGCAACCAGGAGGCCAACACCTACGTCTACGCCTCCGACGGCAAGACGGTGCTCGCGGTGCTGCGCGGCTCGCAGGCACGGGTCGTCCTGCCGTCCAACAAGATCTCCCCCTGGATCAAGAACGCGATCGTCGCGACCGAGGACAAGCGCTTCTACGAGCACCGCGGCGTCGACCTGCACGGCATCTTCCGCGCGATCTGGAGCGACGTCCAGGGCGACCCCGTGCAGGGCGGCTCGACGATCACGCAGCAGTTCGTCAAGAACGCGATCAACGGCAACTCCCCCACCGTCGGCCGAAAGCTCCGCGAGGCCGCTCTCGCCTGGCAGCTCGAGCAGTCGTGGTCGAAGGACCGGATCCTCACCGCCTACCTCAACACGATCTACTTCGGCAACGGCGCCTACGGCGTCGACCAGGCCTGCCGCGTCTACTTCGGCAAGCACGCGAGCCCGGCGACGTTGACGCCCGGCCAGGCCGCCCTCCTCGCCGGGATCCCCGAGGACCCGACGCTCTACGACCCGGTCGCGCACCCGCAGGCCGCGCGGCTGCGGCGCAACCTCGTGCTGCGGCTGATGCGCCAGCAGAACTACCTCGACGCCGCGCAGTACCGCCGCTACGTCGCCTCGCCGATGCCGAACCCGCACTCGGTACACCTGCCGGCCGTCCAAGGCAAGGCGCCGTACTTCGCCGGCTACGTCACGAGCCAGCTCCTCGCCACGTACCCGCAGAAGAAGGTCTACGGCGGCGGGCTGAAGGTGACGACCACGATCGACCTGGGACTGCAGAAGCTCGCGCAGCAGGCAATCGCGAAGGTGCTGCCTCCGTCGATCGGGCCGGACGCGGCGTTGGTGGCCCTCAACGCGCGGACAGGCGCCGTGCTCGCAATGGTCGGCGGACGGAACTTCCACAAGAGCCAGTTCAACCTGGCGACCCAGGGCGAGCGCCAGCCGGGCTCGTCGTTCAAGCCGTTCGTGCTCGCGGCCGCGTTGAAGGACGGGATCTCCCCCGCGACCACGCTGACCTCCCACAAGCTCGCGATCGACATCGGGGGCCGGGTCTGGCAGGTCAACAACTTCGAGGGCGAGGATCTCGGGCCGATCGACCTGAGCAAGGCGCTGGTCGTGTCCGACAACTCCGTCTTCGCCCAGCTGACGACGATCGTGGGGCCGAAGAGCGTCGTCGACGTCGCCAAGAACATGGGCATCTCGACGCCGCTGCAGTCGTACTTCGCGATCGGCCTCGGCGCCGAGCCGGCGACGCCGCTCGAGATGGCCCGGGCCTACGACACGATCGACAACGGCGGCAACCGCATCGACGGGTCGATCACCGGCAACGCGCCGCTCGCGATCGGGAGCATCACCTCGGGAAGCACGACGACCCAGAACGCGCCGAGCAACCATCGGGTGCTCACGCCGGAGAACGCCGCGATCGAGACGTCGATGATGACGGGTGTCGTCGGCTACGGCACCGGCACGGCCGCCGCGATCCCGGGCCGGGCCGTCGCGGGCAAGACGGGCACGACCGAGAACTACGGCGACGCCTGGTTCGTCGGCTTCACGCCCGACATCGTGGTCGCCGTCTGGGTCGGGTACCCCGACACGCTGAAGCCGATGACGACCGAGTTCCACGGCCACCCGGTGACCGGCGGCACCTTCCCGGCGGAGATCTGGAAGGCGTTCACCGAGAAGGCCCTGACCTACGAGAACGAGCCGGACGACTCGTTCCCGTACTCCTCGATCCCGTACGCGTCCCCCGCGACGGTCGTCAACCCGACGCAGACGCAGCTCGTGCTCGACAACGGCAACTGCAAGAACGCGCACACCGTCGACTTCTTCTCGGGCTTCGCGCCGACGACGACCGCGACCTGCAAGCCGGACGAGGTCGACGTGCCGAATGTCCGGGGGCTGAGCGTCGCCGACGCCACCTCGCGCCTGCTGCTGCAGCCGCTGCTGACGAAGGTCGTCTACCGGCCGGCGAAGGGCGGCCAGAAGCCGGGCCTCGTCGTCGACCAGCTCCCCCGCGCCGGCACGCTCTCGGCCTACGACAAGGTGATGCTCGTCGTGACGAAGGCGACCCAGGGCGTCGTGCCCAAGGTGACCGGGCTGTCGCTCGCTGCAGCGCGCACCTCGCTCGCCGCGATCAAGGCGCACGTGCACGTGACCGGCGGCTCGAGCGGCACCGTCGTCACGCAGAGCCCGAAGCCGGGCGTCGCCGCGACACCGGGCCTTGCCGTCGGGCTCACCGTGCGCCGGGCGAAAAAGGCCGGCTGAGGTACGGCGAGCCGGCAAGCCCGTAGCGCCAGGGCTGCTCGGCCGCCTTCGTGATCCCGATCCGGACGCCGACGGCCACGTCGACCTCACCGCTGCGCGGCTCGAGCACGAACGGCGGCCGGTCGATGCGCGCCCCGTCGTCCTCGCCCGTGATCCCGAGCGCCTGGCAGAGCCGCCCGGGCCCCGAGCAGAGCAGGCGCGGGTCGTCGACGCCACGGCGGAGCTGCATCTCCTCGAGCCCGCGGGTCGGCTCGAGCGCCCGCAGCAGCACCGCGCTCGCCTCGCCGACCGGGCCGCAGACGAGGTTCGCGCACCAGTGCAAGCCGTACGAGCGGTAGACGTAGATCCGGCCGGGCGGCCCGAACATCGTCCGCGTCCGCGGCGTCTCGCCGCGAAAGCTGTGCGATGCCGGATCGTCCTGGCGGTAGGCCTCGACCTCGACGATCCGGCCGCCGACCCCGCCGACGAGAAGCTCCGTCCCGATCAGCGCGCGGGCGAGCTCGTGCACGTCACCGGCGAACCAGTCGGCGCCGAGCGCCACCGCCGCTCAGGCCGCGTCGAGCGCGCGGCGGAGCGCAGCGGCGACGCGCTCCTGGTCTTCCCGCGGCAGGCGGGTGTGGAACGGCAGCGCCAGCGTGCGCCGGCTCGCGTCCTCGCTCACCGGGCAGAGGCCCTCGCCGAAGCCGTAGCGCTCGCGCATGTACGACTGGAGGTGGATCGACGGCAGGTAGGGCGCCGAACCGATCCCGTCGGCTGCGAGCCGGGCGATCACCGCGTCGCGGTCGACGCCCTGCCGGAGCTTGACGACGTAGACGAACCAGGAGCGGACGTGGTCGGCGTCGTCGGGGAGCGGCAACTCGACGTCGAGGCCGGCAAGCAGCGCGGTGTAGCGCTCGGCGACGTCACGCCGGCCGGAGAGGATCCGGTCGAGCTTCTCGAGCTGGCCGAGACCGAGCGCGGCCGAGATGTCGTCCATCCGGTAGTTGAAGCCGAGCCGTCCGTGCTGGAGCCAGCTCGAGGTCTCGAGGCGGCCCTGGTTGCGGAGCGAGACGACGTGCTGCCACTCCTCCTCCGAGCCCGTCGTGACCGCCCCACCCTCGCCGGTCGTCATCTGCTTGTTCGGGTAGAAGGCCCAGACGGCGGGATGGCCGTGCGACCCGATCGGCTTGCCCTTGTACTCCGCCCCGAGCGCTTCGCACGCGTCCTCGATCAGCGCAAGGCCGTGGCGGTCGCAGATCGCGCGCAGCTCGTCGAGCTCGCAGGGGTAGCCGAAGATGTCGACGGCGACGATGGCCTTCGTCTTCGGCGTGATCGCCGA
>CAIYXH010000152.1 GCA_903930195.1 uncultured Actinomycetes bacterium
AGACCTTGAGCCCGCGCGCGTCGTCGCTCGCCGTGAAGATCGCGCCGCCCTCGCCCTCCGCCGAGCGGGTCAGCCAGTACTGCACGCCCATCGGGTCGCTGAACTCCCAGCCGAAGACACCCGACCAGAACGCCTTCGCGCGCTCCGCGTCACCCGACGGAAGCTCGAAGTGCACCATCTTCCCTGCCATTTCCCCTCCCGTTTTCGCAGTCGACGCACTCTACGCGGCGCCGGAAGCGAGAAGCGCGGCGCCGACGGACAACGGTACGGCGACGAGCCCGATGGCCGAATAGGCCCGAACCGATGGCTTCGCGCCGAGGGAACGAGCGACTCGGAGCCAGAGGATCGCCGAGAGCGATCCTGTCACCGCGAGGTTCGGGCCGAGGTTCAGGCCGAGGAGCAGCGCGGTCGGATGGGTCGGCGGGTGCGGAGTCAGGAGGACGGCCGCAGGCAGGTTGTTGACGACGACCGAAGCGAGTGCGGCCCCGGCCGCTGCCCAAGGCGCCGCGGCCGACGCAATCAGGTGGGCGGGGCCGTTCCAGACGCGTCCGAGCCAGCCGAGGCCCACTGCGAGCACGAAGAGCCCGGCGAGCACGCGTACGTCGATCGCCGCGTGGATGCGCGACCGGGCGATGCGCGCCGCGACCGCCGCGGCGATCCCGATGCCCAGGACCGGGAGGGCGGGGTTCGGGAGCACCAGCACGAGCACCGTCGCCACGACGACCGCGGCGGTCCCGGTGCGAGGCCGGAACTCCGGCGGGGGAGCGGCAGCGTGCGCGGTCTCGGCGAGCGAGCGGTGGAAGCGGACGAGCAGCACCGCCGCGGTCGTCGCCGCGGCCGCGGCGGCCGCGGGGAGCATGCGTCCGAAGAAGGCCGAGGCGCTTGTCGCGCCGCCGTGCAGCACGATCAGGTTCGTCAGGTTCGAGCCGGGCAGGAAGAGCGAGCCGGCGTTCGACATCAGCACGGCGCCGAGCAGGAACGGCTCCTCGGCGAGGCCGCGCCGCCGCGCGAGGTGGAGCAGCACCGGCGTGAGGAAGAGCACCGATGTGTCGAGGTTGAGCACGGCGGTGACCACGACGACCAGCGCCAGCGCGGCGAGGTAGAGACCCCGCGCGCCGAGGGGGAGGCGGTCGAGCGCCGCGCCCGCCGCCGCGAAGAGTCCGTCGGCCTCCGCGACCACCCCGACGAGCACGAGCCCCGTCACGAGGGCGAAGGCGGGCCAGACCTGGGCCGCAGCATGACCGGCGTCGTGCACGGCTGCAGTCTCCCTCAGCCCGCCTCTCGGGGAGGCGTTTCACACCGATTTTGTGCCTTTTCACACACTATTTCCGCGTCCTGGTCGCTTCGGCGTCTGCTACAAAGGATGCGTCCTTGTGGGTCCTTGGGCGCAACGTCGCGCCACCCTCTTCTAAAGGAGTGAGATGAGCGCAGTCGCGTCTACTACAACCATGTCGCATGCCGCTGCGGCCACCGCGGAAGCAGTCGCTGCCCGCACGCAGCAGCAGATCGAAGATGCCGAGATGTACCGCTGGATGCGGTGGTTCGGCCTTCCCGTCCTGCTCGCCGCCGTCTTCATCGGCATCACGTTCGCCACGTCCGCCGCCTGGGTGCTCAGCCTGGCGATCGCCACGCTGATCGCGGACATCTTGGTGCTCGTCTGGCTCTGCATGAGCTCCGACACGAACGGCCTTCTGGGCGACGCGCCCAGCCACCACTGATTCGGACGACGCTGTAAAAGGCCCGCCCCGACTAGGGGGCGGGCCGTACAGTTCGCCCGGTGCGCCGCATCGCACTGATCGTGAACCCGTACTCCTCGGGCGTGACGCTCGCGGGTGTCGAGCGGGTCAAGGCCGTGCTCGAACGGAGCGGCGTCGTCGACGTGCAGCCGACGAAGGCGAGTGGCCACGCCACCGAGCTCGCCGCCACTGCCGCACGCGACCACGACGCCGTCGTCGTCTTCTCGGGGGACGGCACCTACAACGAGGCGATCAACGCCGACGTCGATGGGACGCCCTTCGGCTTCGTGCCGGGCGGCGGAGCGTCCGTCTTCCCGCGCGGGCTCGGCATGCCGCGTGATCCTGTCGCCTCCGCGATCCGCATCGCCGATGCGCTCAACGCCGACCGGGCGCGCACGGTCGACCTGGGACGGGTCAACGGGCGGCGCTTCTGCTTCTCCGCAGGGATCGGCTTCGACGCCGAGACGGTCCGCCGCGTCGACAGCCGCGGCCGCACCGCCGACGGGCGTCGCGCCAGCAACCTCGTCTTCGCCGGGACGATCGTCCGTCTGCTCGCGGCGCGGAAGCTGCAGCTCGACCCGATCCTCTCGGTCGACGGCTACGGCGACGCCGCGTTCCTCTTCGTCGCGACCGGCCGCCCGTACACCTACGCCGGGCCCGTCGCCCTCCACCTCGTCCGCGGGACACCCGAGACTTCGGGCCTTTCGTTCGTCGCGGCGCGCGAGGTGCGGCCGTTCGAAGTGCCCTCGCTGCTGATGCACATGGCGCGCGGGACGCCGCACCGCGACGCCCGTCTGCTCTCCGCGCAAGGGCTCGACCGCCTCGAGGCCCACAGCGAGGAGCCGCTCCCGCTGCACGTCGACGGTGAGGATCTCGGCGACGTGACGCACGCGGTCTTCGAGGCCGAGCACGCCGTCTTGAACGTGCTGGTGTAGGGACCGGTCTGAAGACCTGTCCCTGGCTCAGGCGATCCAGCGCCAGAGCACCCAGCGGGCGACGTTCAGCCCGAGGAGCAATGTGAAGCCGGCGGTGAGCGCCAGGTCGACGCGGCGGCGGGCGCCGAGCGTGCCGAGGGCGAAGAAGACCGGGAAGACACCGAGCACGAAGCGGGGCATCGAGAAGAGCGGCGAGCTCGGCACCGGATCCGAGAGCGGCAGCACGAGGCTGAGCGCGACGAAGAGCCCGTAGGCCGCGCCGAGCCTCCGCCAGACGACGACCGCGAGCACGACCAGGAAGAGCGTGTACCCGAGCTGCTCGAGGTTGATCCCGGCGCCGTACATCTCGCCGTGATCGGCGTCGGGGAAGTGGTTGCCGCCGGCAAACAGTTGCTCCATGCCGTGCCAGCCGGAGACGAGCCCGTCCCAGAAGCCGCCGAACGGGCCGGCGTGCGAGAGCTGGCGATCCCAGCCCGCCCGCTGCGCGGAGAGGAAGACGAACGGGCGGTCGTACTTCGCCCAGAGGAAGAGCGGCCACGCCGCGCCGATCGGGACGGCAAGCGCGAGTCCCGCGAACGCGCGCTTGCGCTGGGGCACCTGCCAGGCAAGGAGCGCGAGCGCCGGTAGGAGCATCACGCCGGAGCTGCGCGTGAGCGCGGCGAGCCCGACGGCGATGCCCGCGTAGGCCCAGCGTCCCCGCCGTGCGCAGACGAACGCCGCGGCGGACAGCAGCAGGTACAGCGACTCGCTGTAGACCGCCATCAGGAAGAGCGTCGTCGGGAAGACCGCGAGATAGAGCAGCGCGCGGCGCGTGGCGGTCTCGCCGATCGCCGCGAGGCCGAGCTCCCAGAGGAGGACGAACGCACCCGCCGAGGCGACCATCGAGATCAGGAACCCGGCAAGCACGTAGTGGCCGCCGACGAGGTAGCCGACGACGTTCATCGCGAGCGGATACAGCGGGAAGAACGCCGCCGAGTGGGCCACGTTCACGTACCCGTGCTGGGCGATCTGCGTGTACCAGCCGCTGTCGGCGCGGGCCCACATGTCGATCGCCCAGCCGACGTCGTGCTGGACGACGTCCTCGGCGCCCTGCGTGTCGAGCGGCTGTGCGTACTGCGCCTCGAGCACGAGGTAGGCGAGGGCCGTACCGGCCCAGATCAGGAGGCGCGTCCCGACGAAGAGCTCGAGCGGAGCCCGCGGGAGGCGGCGGAGCGCGGCCAACAGGCGCATCGCCTCATCATGCCCGCCCCCTACACTGGCGGCGATGGGCAGCTGGTACTCGATCGGCATCGGTGCCGGGCTCGGCGTGGCCGTCGGCGTCCTCCTCGCGGGGGTCGTGCCGCGGAAGCTCGTGCTCGCTCTGGCGGTCGTCGCAGCCGTCGTCGGCGCGGCGATCGGAGAGCTCGTCTGGGGCTGGGATCAGGCCGCCGGCGGCGCGGTCGGTGGACTTGCAGGCGGCTTCGGCGCGCTGCCGGTCGTAACCGGTGCACTTCGGCGCGGCGGGACGCGTGGCGGTCTCGCGCTGCTCGTCGGCGGCGCCGCGGTCGTGACCGCGGGCCTCGCGTTCGTGCCCGTCGTGGGCTACCTCGAGGTGGTCGCCCTCCCGGCGATCGCCCTGCGCCTGCGCTCCCGCGAGCCCGAGCGGCACGCGGGCCTGCGCACGCTCGCCCGTGACTAGCAGGCCGAAGCCCGTCGTCCTGATCCTGATCGACGGCCTGACGCCGTCGATGCTCGAAGCCACCGATGCACCCGCGCTGCGCTTCCTGCTCGACCACGGCAGCTATCGCCGCGCCGCCTCGACCTTCCCCTCGCTGACGCCGGTCTGCCTCGCCTCGATCGCAACCGGGGGCCACGGCGACGTCCACGGGATTCCGCATCTCGTCTGGTGGAACCGGGCCGAGCAGCGACTCGTCGAGTACGGCTCGTCGTTCGCCGCGATGCGCGCCACCGGGATCGCCCAGGGGTTGCGCGACACGATGATCAACCTCAACGAGAAGCATCTGCTCTCGACCGCCGAGACGATCTACGAGGCGCTCGAGGACGACGGCCTCACCACTGCGGCGATCGACATCACGACCTACCGCGGCCGTACCCGCCACGCGGCGATCGTCCCCGGCTTCCCGCCCGTCTACGGGCCGAAGCGGTTCTTCTTCTACAGCGTCTACGAGTCCGACCCGACCGGCGCGCCGCTCGCCTTCCTCTCGCGCTCGCTCGGCTCGATCGATGCGTACGCGGCCGCGATCGGGCGCTGGCTCGTCACGCGTGACGGGTCCGATCTGCTCGTCTACTACCTCCCGGACTACGACTACGCCTCGCACGCGGTCGGGCCGGACCTCGCGCACGAGGCGCTCGGACGGGCCGACGACGCGGTGGCGACGCTGTTCGCGGCGGCCGGCGGGCCCGACGCGTTCCTCGAGCGCTACGCGGTCGTCCTCTGCTCCGATCACGGGCAGTCGCCGATCGAACACGCGACGCGGCTCGAGGTTCCCGGCGCGCTCGTCGCCGCATCGAACCGCGCCGCGATGGTCTACGGCGACGATCCGCGCGCCCTCGCCGCGGCACTCGACGACGACCCGTCGGTCGGGATGACGCTGTTCCTCGAGAACGGTGAGCTCGTCGCGCGGCACGCGGGCGACGAAGACCCGTCGCTGCTCGACGCGTTCCCCGACGGCCACGCCCGTGCGCTCGGGGCGCTGCGGAACCCGAACTCGGGCGACGTGCTCGTCTCGGCCGCGCCGGGGTGGGAGTTCCGCGATCTCGGCGGGCGACACCACCGTGGGGGCGGCAGCCACGGGTCGCTCGAAGCCTCCGACTCGGAGGTGCCGATGCTGACCGTGGGGCTCGGCGACCCGCCGGCGTCGATCACGGGCATCAAGCAGCTCGTCGTCGACCACTTCGCGTCGCCGACGAAATCCTGACGAACCGGTGGTAGCCTCGCGCGGTGTCCGCGAACCGCGCCGTCATGGCTCTCCGGTCGCCTGCCAACTGGATCCAGCTCGCCAAGTTCGGCGTGGTCGGAGCCAGTGGGTACGTCGTCTACGTCGGGATCTACGCGATCCTGCTCGGGCACGGCGCGCACCGGGCGGCGGCGGTCGCGTTCGTCGTCTCGGCCTGCAGCAACTACTGGTGGAATCGCCACTGGACGTTCGCGCAGACCAAGGGGCACTTCGGCCATCAGGGGCTGCGGTTCGTCGTCGTCTCGGCGGCGGCGTTCGGCGCCAACCAGCTCTGGCTCTTTCTCTTCCTCGACGTGCTCGGGCTGGGCAAGTTCCTCGCCGGGGCGATCGCGATCCTCTGCGTGATGCCCCTGAACTTCCTCGGCAACAAGCTCTGGTCGTTCCGGCGCTGAGAGCCTTCGCCGTCCTCGCGTGCGCGCTCGTGCTCGCGCCGGCGGCTGTGGCTGCGACACCGACCGGGTCGACTGTCACGTTCGACGCCGCGACGCCGGTCCCCTCGACCGGCGCGAGCGGCCAGGCCCTGCCGGCCTCGATCGCGAACCTCGGCAAGCCGCGGCTGACGAGCGCAGCCGCGATTCGGTTCTTCGTCGCGTACCCGAAGGTGAAGGAGTGGCTCAGCCGCTACCCGAAGCATCCCCAGACCCAGGCCGCCTACGCGAAGTCGACCTGGACGGTGAGCATCTACTCCGGCAAGGCGGGTGAGATCGCCTCGGGCACGGTCGACGACCTGACGGGGATCGTCGAAGAGGCCTGGACGGGCCCGCAGGTGGCG
The DNA here is from genome assembly GCA_903930195.1 of uncultured Actinomycetes bacterium. Taxonomy (GTDB): domain Bacteria; phylum Actinomycetota; class Thermoleophilia; order Gaiellales; family Gaiellaceae; genus PALSA-600. The sequence continues at coordinate 6,401 of CAIYXH010000152.1, forward strand.
TGGGGGATGGCACGCGGCAGCCCGGGCGCCTTCGGCGGCACCGAGATCAACAGCCTCTCGGTCTGGCTCTCGTTCTGCGCCGTCTTCCTGCTCGGCCTCGTCGACTGGCGGCGGATCCTCTCGCTGCGGAACCTCGACCTGCTCGTGCTGCTCTCGTTCTCGGTCTCGCTCTGGTTCTTCAACCACGGGAACGTCTTCGCGGCCGTCCCGCTGATCTACCCGGGCTTCGCCTGGCTGCTCCTTCGCTGCGTCTGGATCGGCTGGAAGGACAGGCCCGTGCGCGGCTCGACGGTGTGGCCCGTATGGGTGCTGCTCGCTGCGACCGTCTTCGTCGCCGGCTTCCGAATCGGGCTCAACGTGCGCGACTCGAATGTGATCGACGTCGGCTTCTCGGGCGTGATCGGCGCGGAGCGGATCGTCCACGGGCAGAGCCCCTACGGCAACTTCCCGATCGAGGGCAGCCTCAAGCCGTGCGGACCGGCGGACGCCTCGGGCGAGATTCGCGACCGGATCCAGACGAACGGGCGCTGCGAGGCGGCGAACCCCGAGGGCGACACATATGGCCCGTTCTCCTACGAGGCCTACATCCCGGGCTATCTCGTCTTCGGCTGGAGCGGCCTCTGGGACTCGCTTCCGGCTGCCCATGCGACGTCGATCCTCTGGGACACGCTCTGCCTGCTCGGCCTCGGGCTCGTCGGTCTGCGCCTCGGCGGGCCTCGACTTGGGGCGACGCTCGCGTTCGCCTGGGTCGCCTGGCCGTTCAGCCAGTACGCGTCGAGCTCGAACACGAACGACAGCATCGGCCCGGCCGTGCTGATCTGGGCCTTCTACGTGATGACGATGCCTGCGGCCCGCGGCTTCCTCGCGGCGCTCGCCGGCTGGACCAAGTTTGCGCCGCTGATCGTGCTGCCGCTCTGGTCCGGCTACCC
>CAIYXH010000153.1 GCA_903930195.1 uncultured Actinomycetes bacterium
AGTTCTGGCGGAGCAGATCGACGCCCTCGCCGGCCTGCTTCATCCGGCGCGAGCCCTCGAAGCGGAACGGCGTCGTGACGATGCCGACCGTGAGCGCACCGACCTCGCGTGCGATGCGGGCGACGACGGGCGCCGCGCCGGAGCCGGTGCCACCACCTTCGCCTGCTGCGACGAAGACCATGTCGGAGCCGCGCAGGGCGCGCTTGATCTGGTCGTAGCTCTCCTCGGCCGCGCGGCGGCCGATGTCGGGGTCGGCGCCGGAGCCGAGACCCTCGGTGAGCTCGCTGCCGATGTGGAGCTTTGTCGGCGCATCGCTCATCTGGAGCTGCTGAATGTCGGTGTTGACCGCGATGAAGTCGACCTGGGTGATCCCGGCGTCCATCATGCGGTGGAGCGCGTTCAGGCCGGCACCGCCGACGCCGATGACCCGGATGACCGCGAGATAGGAGGCGCTGTCGCGCGCCCGCTCGAGGCGGGCGGGATTTTCGGGAAGCGGCTCGAGCCAGCGTGCGAGCGGCCGCGACTCCTGCTCGGGCTCGGGGGGTGCCGGGCGCAGCGGGGCGACGGGGGCGATGGAGATGGGCTCCGGTGTCGGATCCGGCGCGATCGCAAGCGGCTCGGCTGCAACCGGCTCGTCGGAACGGGTGTCGTCGCTGCGGAGCTTCCGCTGTGCCGCCTCGGTCGCCCGGAAGAGCTCGGCGAGCGGGCCCTCGCGCATGCTGGCCCTATTTCTGGCCATCGAGCACCTCCTTCGCGAGGTCGCGGTACAGGGCGGCAGCCTCACCGTCAGGCTCATAGGCGAGGACGGACGTGCCCTTCACGGGCGCCTCCGCGTAGCGGATCGTCTTGCGAATCCGGGTGTGGTAGACGAGGTCGCCGAAGTTCTCGCGCAGGATCTCCTCGGCCTCACGGGAGTGCGTGAGACGCTTGTCGTACATCGTCGGCAGGATCCCGACGATGCTGACGTGGGGGTTGAGGTTCTCGCGCACCATCTGCAGCGTGTTCTCGAGCTGAACGAGGCCGCGCAGGGAGAGGTACTCGGTCTGGACGGGGACGATGACACCCGTCGCCGAGACGAAGGCATTGATCGTCAGCAGCCCGAGCGAGGGCGGTGTGTCGATGAGGATCCAGTCGTACCGATCCTTGACCGGCTCCAGCGCCTTCTGGAGCGCGCGCTCGCGGCCGATCTGGCTCGCAAGGGCCATGTCGGCGCCGGCCAGGTCGATCGAGGCGACGGCGATGTCGATCTCGCGCTCCGCGATCACCTGGTCGATCGGCATGCGATGCACGAGCACGTCGAACATCGACTTCTCGATCGTGTCCGGGTTGAGGCCCTGCGACATCGTCAGGTTGCCCTGCGGGTCGAGATCGATGCAGAGGACGCGCAGACCCTTCTCGCGCAAGGCGACCCCGAGGTTCAGCGTCGTCGTCGTCTTCGCGACGCCGCCCTTCTGGTTCGCGAGCACGATGATCTGTGTCTTGGCGCGCGCCTTCGGCTTCGCAGAGCTGCGAGCACTGGGGCGAGCTAGAAGTCGCGCGACGGCCATGTGCGCCCCTTTCGCCTCCCCCTGCGCCGTTCCTTCACCGGATCGACAAGGTTTTTCGCGATTCGTCAGGCCGCGATCCCCGGCGTCACCTCCTGTACGGGCGCGAAACGCTCTGCCCCACGCTCGACCGCCTCGCGTGCACGCGCGACGGCCGCTTCCGCACGGTCGTCGCCCTCGAGCCGCGCCCACGTCTCGGCCTCGCCCACGAGCCCCTGCAGCTCGCCGAGCACGGTGACGGGCGAGGCCCCCGCGCGGGTCAGCGCATCGATCCGCTCGAGCCGCCGGAGCAGGGCCGCGGCCGTTTCGATCACCGTCTCCTCGGCGGGACGATCGGCTTCGCTTCCGGCGAGGGTGGGAACGGCATCCATGGGAATGACCGTATCCCCGAAGGTGTGACGTGTCCGTCACACCTTCGTGACGAAGGCGCTACGGCGGGGCTCAGGCAGCCAGGGCGGTCGCCGGACGCGGCCGCAGGCCGAGCAGCGTCTCGTTCAGCGCCTCGACGAGCGCCGGGCGATTCCCGTGCATGAGCGTCTCGACGAGCGCGCGCCGCACCGCATCGCGGGCGCCGCGACCGGCACGCTCGCTGCGGAGCGCCGCAACGATCTCGGAGCGCTCCTGCGTCTTCTCGCCGAGCAGGATCGCCGCGCGAACGGACGCAGCCCAGAGCCCGTCGCCGTGGCCGAAGAGCGCGATCAGCGCGTCTCGTACCTGGCCGCTGCGGAAGGGCTCCTCGGCGAAAAGGGACAGTTCCCAGCGGTCGAGCGCCTCGCCGAGCTCGCGATCCTCGTCGGCGATCGTCAGCCGTTGACGCAGATCGGCGGCGATGCGGCCGCGCAGCGGATCGAGCCGCGTGGCCTCGCCGCGCGGCTGCGTCGCCGCGATCGGGAGGAGCGGAGAGACACGCAGCGGGCGGAAGTCGAGCCGCTCGAAGACGACGGGCCCGGCGGCGATCGCGCCGGCGGTGACGAGCCGAAGGGCGGTGACCGCGTCGGAGAGCTCGCCGGCAGCGTCGGGCGGTTCGGCATCGGCCGCATCGAGCTCGCGCACGAGCTCGAGCACGCAGAGCCGGTCGACGTCGCGGCCGAACTCGGGCGGCATCAGGCCGAGCGCCTCGGGCCAGAGCTTCGAGATCTCGCCGGCGACGACCGGCCGCACGCAGATCCCGGCGCCGAGATCCACCTGCTGACCGACCGAGAGGCCGACGAGCGGCGCCAGGGCGACGTAGGCGCGGGCGGAGCCGAAGAGCGACTCCTCGATCGCCGCGTAGGCGATGTCGAAGGCGTCGTCGTGCCAGTCGAAGCCGCCCGACCGCTCGACGACCGCGACGAGTGTCGGCATCAGGATCGTGCGGAAGAGCGCGTCGTCGTCGGAGTCGCCGAGCCCGCAGTGCGCGCGGGCGAAGATCGCGGCCGCAGGCTCGCGGCGCAGGTCGTCGATGGCGTTGCGTGCATCCGGGAGCCGGCGCAGCGTCCGGGCCTGCTCCTCGACAAAGCCGCGAACGAGCGGGCGGTACTCGTAGAGCGACGGCCCCTCGCGCGTCGGATGCTCCTCGAAGGCGAACGGCAGGTCCGCCCCGCGCTCGGCCGCAAACGCGGCGAGGCAGAAGTCGCGGAGCGACTGATGGATGTGAGGTGCGCGGTGCGCCACGTAGCGGACTACGCCGCCGCCCGGTCGTCTCCTACCCCGGCTGGCAGGTGGGGCACCAGTAGGCGATGCGGTTCGCGTCGCCTTGCCCGCGGGAGCGGATGAGCGTCCCGCAGCGCGAGCACGGCAGGCCCGCACGGCCGTGAACGTGCTTGCGCGGCTCGCGCCCGCCCTCGACCGACGCGCGCATCTCGGCCGCTGCCGTCTCGAGCACCGCGCGAAGCTCGCCGGCCGACGTCTCGCCGAGCCGCCGCCACGGTGAGATCCGGCAGCGCCAGAGGGTCTCCGCCATCCACATGTTCCCGATGCCCGCGACGAGCGACTGCTCCTGGAGCGCCTCGCCGAGCCCGAGGCCTCCGTCGCTCCGAGCAACGCGGGCGAGCATCGCGTCGATGTCGGGCGGCTCGCCGAGGATGTCGGGCCCGAGGCGGGCGAGCGCCCGGACGTGCGGCTCGAGCACCGGCCCCTTGAGCAGCAGGGCCTCGCTCTCGGCGCCGCGGAGGACGAGCCAGGCGGTGGGCGGTGGGGCAGTCCCACGCGGCTGCACGACCCAGCGGCCGTTCATCCGCAGATGGGAGCGGAGGACGACGCCCCGCTCGAAGCGCAGGATCAGGTTCTTGCCAAGGGCGCGCACGGACTCGAGCTGCCGTCCTTCAAGCTCGACGCGGCCAAGAGCAGCCCGTGCTGCGGCGCCGACCTCGATCTCGAGCGGAACCCCGACGAACGGCTGCAGCCGCCGGGCGGCGCGATGAAGCGTGTCGCCCTCGGGCACGTTTCTAGAGTAACGTCCTCGACATGACGCGGACCAGAGCGGCACTCGCCGGAGCGGCGGCGGCGACGATCTGGGCCGCAGCAGAGCCGCTCGACATCGCCCTCTTCCGCTACGGCTACTCCGACACGGCGATGCTCGGCAAGCTCGCCACCCGCTCGCGCCTCTGGCCGCTCGCCGGGCTCGCGATCCACGCGGTGAACGGCGTCGCGTTCGGGCTCGCGTTCCGCGAGGTGCAGCGCCGGAGCGGCATCGGGCCGCGCAAGCTTGCGCTGGGGATGGCGCTCGCCGAGAACACGGCGCTCTACCCGCTCGCGTGGGTCGTCGACCGCGTCCACCCCGCGCGCGGCACCCGTGGCGTCGCGCCGATGTTCACGAAGACGGCGTTCGCGCAGGAGACCCTGCGCCACGGTGTCTTCGGGCTCGCGCTCGGGCGCTTCGCGAGCTGACTGCGTCAGCCGGGACAGGCCCCGGCTCGCCGGGAACAGTCCCTAACCGCGCGCCGCTTGGCCCTGGGGACCGGCCTCCGGCCTGTCCCGATTGCGTCACGCAACACCGGGCAGGGCCGAAGCCCTGTCCGTACGAAAGCGGCTACGGCCGCAGGACGGCGCGGCGCGGGCCGGCGAGGAAGCCGGCGTCGACGAGCAGCGCCATGATCTCGCTGCCCGCGACCGGCTCGCCGTCGAAGCGCTCGACTGCCAGGCGGACGCCGACCTTGCCGCGCACGTGCGCGACGAGTGCCGCGAGCGCGGGACGCAGCCAGGAGGGATCGGGCTCGACAAGCGGGATGAGCGACCGGCCTCCACGCTCGACGTAGAGCACGGGCTCGCCGCCGAGCTGGACGACATGTGCCCCGGCAACGCGCGCTGCCCGGCCGCCGGCGCGCTTCGGCCAGGCAATGGAAGCGCCGTAGGGCTGCGCCGGGTCGGCGGCAGCGAGGACGAGCGCCGGGGTCTCCTCGTCGCGGTCGCGTAGCTCGCGCAGACGCTCCACCGCGCCCCCGAGCGCGAACTGCGCGCCGCCGAGTCCCTCGACGAAGTAGCCCCTCCGGCAGAGCCCCAGCGTCTCGAGCGCGCGCAGCTCGGAGTAGACCGCGCCGTAGCCCCCGGGGATGCCTTCGGCGCGAACGCCGTCGCGGGTGACGATGCCCTGACGCTCGAGCAGCAGCTCAGCCAGCGCACGGCGATCGGCCTCGCCGTTGAAGAGGCCCTCGGTCCGCGACCAGCGTCCCTGCGTCGCGGTGATGACGCTCGCGCGCGAACGCGAGAATCGCCGCGGCCGCCGCTCCGGTTTCGGGACGCCGTTCCGCCGACCGGCGCGCAGCGGCGTCCAGGCGTCGTTCGTCACCTCTCCCGCCCAGACGAGATCCCAGAGCGCCGGCAGCCCCTCGTCGGCAGCGAGTCCCGTCTCCTCGAGCAGGTCGAACCAGAACAGCGCACCGTTCCCGAGCGCCGCCCGGATCGCGTCGTGGAGCGCGCCCACGGGTGCCGCGGTGGCGGCGGCCTGGCCGAGCGCGGCCGCATCCTCGCGGAAGTAGA
>CAIYXH010000154.1 GCA_903930195.1 uncultured Actinomycetes bacterium
GGCAGGTACCTTCGCGACGTTCAATCGCGACGCGCACGACCGCCTCTCACCGAACGTCACCCCCGAATGAACGCCATCATCCCCATCGCGATCCTCGTCGCGATCGTCTGGGTCATCTTCTCGCTCCCCGCGCGGAAGCAGCGCCGGGCGCACGCCGAGATGCAGGACTCCGTCGACGTCGGCGACGAGATCATCAGCGCCGGCGGGATCCACGGGACGATCCGCGAGGCCGGGGCGGAGGACGTGCGCGTCGAGATCGCGCCCGGCGTCGTCGTCACACTCGACCGCCGCGCCGTCGCCGCCGTTGCCCAGGAAGACGCTCCCGAGGACGAGCCTGCGGTCGACGAGCCCGAGCCGGTCGAACCCGCCGCGCCCGAAGATTCCTCGGCGAGCTAGCTAACCTGTCGCGTCGTGGCTTCGCGCCGCTCTCATCTGACGCTCGTCGTCCTGATCATCGCTGCCATGGTGGGCGTCGCCATGCTCGCGATCCCCGGCTCGCCGGCGCATCGGTCGCTGAAGCAGGGCCTCGACCTCCAGGGCGGCCTCGAGGTCGTCCTCCAGGCTGAGACGACGAACGGGCACGTCCCGAACGCGAGCGACCTCGACCGCTCGATCTCGATCATGCGCAGCCGGGTCGACAAGCTCGGCGTCTCGCAGCCGGTGATCCGCAAGCAGGGGACGAACCAGATTGTGATCCAGCTCCCGGCGGTGCACGACACGAACCAGGCCGCGGCGATCATCGGCCAGACCGCACAGCTCGAGCTCTACGACCTGACGCCCTCGCTCCTCGGCTCGTCGATCGACGCCTCCGACAACGCGATCCCGCACACGAAGCTCTTCCAGATCCTCACGAGCGTCCAGACGGGCCAGCCCGGCACGCCGTCCGCCTACTACCTCTTCGACTCGAACTCCGAGAAGACCGCCGCCGGCCCGGCGACCTCGATCGCCGCGCTGAAGAACCTCCCGGCGGTGAAGAAGCTGAAGCCGATCAAGGCGAAGACCGTCACGAAGACGACCGGCACCGGCAAGAAGAAGAAGACGACGACGAAGGTCGTCAAGCCCGGCAAGACGACTGCGGGCTTCCCCACCGGCTACCAGGTGCTGAGCGTGCCGAAGAAGGCCGTGGTCGTCACCTGCGACGCGACGATCGCCCAGGTCTGCCCGGGCGTCACGCCGGTGCCGGGGACGACCTACTACTACCTCTTCAAGCACGGCAGCTACGCGAACGACACCTCGAGCCCGTACCCGCAGATGACGGGCTCCGACCTGAAGCTCTCGGGCACCCAGGCCGACTTCGACCCGACGACCGGCGCGCCGATCGTGACGCTGCAGTTCAAGGGCGAGGGCAACAAGCTCTTCCACGAGATCACCCGCAACGAGGCGATTCGCGGCCAGCAGCTCGGCAACCAGGACTACCAGAGCTTCGCGATCGTCCTCGACAACCAGATCTACTCGTTCCCGACGATCGACTACACCCAGAACCCCGACGGGATCGACCCGTCGAACGGCGGCGCCGAGATCACCGGCATCGGCTCGATCTCCGAGGCGAAGAGCCTCGCGCTCGTGCTGCAGACCGGTGCGCTGCCCGTGCGGTTCGCAACGGTCGAGCGCACCGACGTCTCCGCGACCCTCGGCAAGGACTCGCTCAAGCAGGCACGCAACGCGGCCCTCGGCGGCCTGATCGCCGTGATCCTCTTCCTGCTGATCCTCTACCGCTTCCTCGGCGTCGTCGCCGTGATCGGCCTCGCGATCTACGCGGCGCTCCTCTACGGCGCGATCCTGATCTTCGGCGTCGTGCTGACGCTGCCGGGCTTCGCCGGCCTCGTGCTCACGATCGGGGTGGCCGCCGACGCGAACGTCGTCATCTTCGAACGCATCAAGGAAGAGGTGCGCGGGGGGAAGTCCGTCCGCGCGGCGATCGCAGCCGGCTACGCGAAGGGCTTCCACACGATCGTCGACGCGAACGTCGTCACCTGCATCGCCGCTCTGATCCTGTTAGCCGTCGCGACCGCCGACGTGAAGGGCTTCGCGCTGATGCTGCTGATCGGCACCGTGCTCTCGCTCGTCACCTCCGTCGTCGCGACGCGTGCGATGCTCGGGCTGCTCTCCGGCTTCCGCTGGTTCGAGCACCCGCGCTTCATGGGCTCGAGCCCCGAGGAGATCCCGCGCTGGCAGCGGATCGACGTCGTCGGTCGCCGACGGCTCTGGTTCGTCCTCTCGATTGCCGCCGTGGTGATCAGCATCCTCGCGATCGGCTTCAAGGGGCTCAACCTCGGCATCGACTTCAAGGGCGGCGTCCAGGTCACGTTCACGACCGCGAAGCCGACCCCGATCGGCAACGTGCGCCAGCAGGCGATCGACATCGGCCGCAGCGACGCCGTCGTCCAGGGCCGTGGCAAGACGACGGGCACCGACTCGTACACGAGCTTCCAGATCGCGCTGAAGAAGCTCGACAACAAGGATCTGACGACGCTGACGAACGACCTGACCGCGAAGGTCGCTGCGGAGAAGCTCAGCGTCAAGAGCGTCTCCGCGAGCTTCAGCCACCAGATCCTCGACGGCGCCATCGCCGCGATCCTCGTCTCGTTCGTGCTGATCGCCGCCTACGTCAGCCTGCGGTTCAAGTGGCGGTTCGCGATCCCGATCCTGCGGACGCTGATCAACGACATCCCGATCACGCTCGGCGTCTACGCGATCTCCGGGCGCGAGGTCACCGCCTCGACCGTCGCCGCGCTGCTGACCATCCTCGGCTACTCGGTCTACGACACGATCATCGTCTTCGACCGGGTGCGCGAGAACCTGCGGCTGATGCCGCGCGCGAGCATCGCCACGATCGCGAACGTCTCGGTCTGGGAGGTGCTGAAGCGGTCGATCGTCACCTCGGTGATCACGCTGATCCCGATCGTCGCGCTCTTCAGCTTCGGCGGCGCGACCCTCAAGGACTTCGCCTTCGCGATCATGGTCGGCATCGCCGTCGGCGCCGTCTCGACGATCTTCATCGCGACGCCGCTCCTCACGAGCCTGCTCGAGCGCGACCCGAACTACGCGCGCCGCGTCGACGACCCGGACTCGACCCACGGTCCGCGCGGTGGACGCCTGCTCCGCCGGGCCGAGAAGGCCGCGACGGACGCGCCGGCACCCGAGACGCCGATGGATGCGATCGAGGACGCCGTTCAGGACATCGTCGAGCCGAATCCGACGGCCGACGCGAAGCGCGAGCGTCGTCGCCAGCGCCGCCAGAACCGGCCGCATGGACGACCCCGCTGAGCTTCCCCCCGCCGGGGAGCCCGATCCGCTCGATCGGCTCCTCTCGCTCGTCGGCCCGCGCGTCGACGAGCTGCGCGGCTTCCTCAACGACGTCGCCGGCCGCTGGCGCGGTGACGCGACGCGTTGGGGCGGCGGGACGCGGGAACGCCTCGACGATCTGCTCCGCGAGCTCGGCCTGGTGACGCGCGAGGAGTGGGACGAGCTCGACCTCCGCGTCGCTCAGCTCGAGCACCGGTTGCGGCTGCTCGAGGACGGGCCCGCGAAGCCCGTCTGACCGTCTGGAGTGGTACCGTTGATCAAACGGAGAGCAATAGGGTTCTCCGGTGAGATCGCGTTTCCATTCGGTTACGGGATCTCGTACCGAAATAGGAGACAGATCACATGACTCAGGTCCTGCCAGACGGCGGGGACGCAGCTACCGCGACGGAGATCTCTCCGACGTGGGCGTCGCTCGGCGTCTCCGAGCCCGTCTGCGCCGCCCTTCTGGCGCGCGGCATCACGCGGCCCTTTCCGATCCAGGCCATTGCCATCCCCGAGGGGCTCTCGGGCGGGGACGTCCTCGCGAAGAGCCCAACCGGCTCCGGCAAGACGATCGCCTTCGGCATCCCGATCGTCGAGCGGCTCGATCCGGCTTCGTCCGCGGTCGCCGCGCTCGTCCTCGTGCCGACCCGTGAGCTCGCGCTCCAGGTGACCGAGGAGATCGAGCTCGTCGCGAAGCCGCTCGGCCTGCGCGTCGCCTCGGTCTACGGCGGCGTCCCGCTCGGCAAGCAGGCCTCCGACGCCAAGGGCGCGCAGATCATCGTCGCGACGCCCGGGCGGCTGCAGGATCTCGCCGACCGCCGGCTGCTCTCGGTCGACCAGGTCGAGATCCTCGTGCTCGACGAGGCCGACCGGATGCTCGACATGGGCTTCAAGCCGCAGGTCGACAAGATCGTGCGGATGCTCTCGAGCGACCGCCAGACGATGTTCTTCTCCGCGACGCTCGACGGCGAGGTCGGCGAGCTGGCGCGGCGCTACACGCACTTCCCGGCCCGCTTCGAGGCCGAGCTCCCCGAGCAGCACCGCTCGGGTGAGATCGAGCACCACTTCGTCCCCGTGACGATGGAGAACAAGCTCCAGACGCTCGTCGATCTGCTGCCGACCGATGGCGGGCTGACGCTGATCTTCGTCCGCACGAAGGCCGGCGCCGACCGGCTCGTCGAGCGGCTGCGCAAGCACGAGATCGAGTCGGTCGCGATCCACGGCGACAAGGCGCAGGTGCAGCGCGAGAAGGCGCTCGAGCGCTTCGACTCCGGCAAGGTGCGCACGCTCGTCGCCACCGACGTCGCGGCCCGCGGGATCGATATCGACGCGATCACGCACGTCGTCAACTTCGATCCGCCGGAGGAGGCTGCTGCCTACACCCACCGGGTCGGTCGGACGGGGCGCGCAGGCCGCGGCGGCACGGGCATCACGCTCGTGCTCCCCGACCAGCAGGAAGAGGTCAGCCGCATGGCGCGTCTCGCGGCGCAGACCGAGAAGTTCGAGGAGTCCGGCATGAAGATGGCGAAGCCGAAGCTGCTCTACAGCTCGCGCAAGGGACGGAGATCGAAGTGGTAGACGAGCGGCTCACCGAGAAGCAGGCCGAGGCGCTCCGCGGCGAGCTCGCCGAGCTCGAGGGCCCGCGCCGCACCGAAGTCGTCGCGGCGATCAAGACCGCGCGCGAGTTCGGCGACCTGTCCGAGAACTTCGAGTACCACGCGGCGAAGAACGAGCAGGGGCTGCTCGAGGCGCGCATCCGCACGCTTCGGGCCCGGCTCGAGGGCGCCGAGATCGTCGAGACGGCAAGCGGCGACGAGGTCGGCATCGGCTCCATCGTCGAGGTCGCCGACGAGGGTGGCGCGATCATCAAGGTCGAGGTCAGCGCCGTCGGCGGCACGGGCACCGTCTCGCCGACGTCACCGCTCGGCTCCGCGCTGCTCGGCCACAAGGTCGGCGACGCGGTCCAGGTGCAGGCGCCCCGCGGCTCCTGGACCGCCACGGTCAAGAGCATCTCCTAGCCATCACGTAGGGACAGGTCTTCAGACCTGTCCCGGTCGAGCGCCTGCTGCAACACTTGGCGCATGGCCACCGGCCCGAAGCATCTCGGCATCGGACGGCTGGGGGAGATCTCCCGGGTCGCGGCGCGCCACGGCTTCGGCTATCTCGTCGAAGGCCGTCGCGGCCACGGCGACCACGCCGACGGCTCCACGGCCCGCGGCCGGCACCTGCGCGAGATGCTCGACGAGCTCGGCCCGACGTTCGTCAAGTTCGGGCAGCTGCTTTCGACGCGGCCGGACATCGTTCCGCCCGACATCGTCGCCGAGCTGCGCGGCCTGCAGGACGACGTGCGGCCGTTCCCGTTCGCGGACGTCGAGCGTGTCGTGCGCGAGGAGCTCGGGCAGTCGATCGAGCGGCTCTTCCTCGAGTTCGACGAGATCCCGCTGGCGGCCGCCTCGATCGGCCAGGTGCACGGCGCGGTGCTCCCGAACGGGCGCCGGGTGGCCGTCAAGGTGCAGCGTCCGAACGCGCCGGCCACCATCGACAGCGACATCCAGCTGCTCCAGCAGGCGGCACGGCTCGTGCAGGAGCGCGTCCATGCCCTCGACTTCATCGACACCCGCGAGCTCGTCGGCGAGTTCGCCACGTCGATCCGGCAGGAGCTCGACTACCGCCAGGAGGGCCGCAACGCCGAGGTGTTCCGGCGCAACTTCGCGAGCGACCCGCACGTCGTGGTTCCGCGGACGTACTGGAGCTACACGCGGTCGCGGATCCTCACGCTCGAGCGGCTCGACGGCGTGCAGGTCGCCGACCTCGAGCTCGACGCCTGGCCGCTCGCGCAGCGCCGCCGCTTCGCGTATCTGATCGCCGAGGCGTGGATGGCGATGATCTTCCGCCACGGCTTCTTCCACGCCGATCCGCACCCCGCGAACATCCTCGTCCTCGGCCCGGAGCAGATCGGCCTCGTCGACTTCGGCCTCGCCGGGAAGCTGACCGATCGCGACATGTCCAAGCTGACGCGGCTGTTCATCGACGCGGCCAACGAGAACGTCGAGGAGCTGCCGAAGCGGCTCGCCGAGCTCGGGGTGCGCTACCCGAAGGAGCGCGAGGCCGAGTTCCAGTCGGCGCTCGAGTCGCTCTACGCGCGCTACTACGGCGCCCGCCTCAGCGACATCGACCCGATGCAGGTGATCCGCGAGGGCTTCGAGCTGATCTACGGCCTCAACCTACGGCTCCCGACGCGGTTCGTGATGCTCGACAAGGCGCTCGCGACCGTCGGTTCGGTCGGCGTCGACCTCTACCCGGATTTCAACGTCTTCGAGGTCGCGAAGCCGTACGCGCGTGGGCTGATGCTCGATCGCTTCCGGCCGCAGCGGGTCGCGAAGCGGGCGCAGCGCGAGGCGTGGCAGCTCGGCCA
>CAIYXH010000155.1 GCA_903930195.1 uncultured Actinomycetes bacterium
CCCGCGGTCACGCGCGACGGCATCGGCTGGGATCCCGTCCGCGGCGAGCTTTGGTTCGCCGGCGAGACGGCCGAGGCCGTCCTGCTCGAGCTCGAGGCCCGCCGCCGCGAGCACGAGGCCGAGGTCGACCGGCTCGCCGAGGCTGCGGCGAGGGCCGAGGCGGCTGCGACAGCGGCGGCCGTGAAGGCTACGGCCGCCAAGGAGCGCTTTGCCCCCGTCGCCCATCTCCGCACCGTCCGCCGTGCCGACCCGGATGTGCTCGCCCGCGTCGACGCGGGCGCCCAGCGGCTCGACGAGACCCTGCGCCTCGCCGCGTCGCTCGCGAAGCGCTTCGAGGAGCCGCTCGCCGAGCGCGCCGCAACTGCCGCCGCCTCCCTCCGCGAGGTTGCCGCCCGCGAGGCCGAGCTCCGCCGCGACGCGAACGCGGCAGCGTCCCGCGTGCTCGCGGCCGAGCGCCGCGCGAGCGGTCGCAGCACCGAGCAGATGGGCGACCCCGCCGAGCTCGCCTTGCAGGCTGAGTCCGTTGACGAGACGCTTCGCGCCGCTGCTGCCCGGGCCGGTGAGGCGAGCGAGCGCGCCTCCGCCGCCTCACGCGCCGCCGGCGAGTCGGCCGGCTCGGCGAGCGCCCGGCTCTCGGTCGTCGTCCTCGAGCGCCTCGTCGAGTGCGCCGCGCGTCTCGGCGCGACGCTGACCGTCGACGTCGCCGCGCTCGAAGCCCCGCTGATCGCCCGCGCGGACGCCGACACGGCCCGCGCCGCCCAGCTCGGCGGCGAGCTCCGCCGCCTCGGCGCCGAAGAGGTCGCGCTGCGTGCGGCATCGGCGGCGACGGTCGAGCGGCTCTCCGCCCTCGAGGTCGAGCTCGCCCGCACCGACGGCGAGCGCGAGGATGCCGAGCGGCGCCTCGAGGAGGCCGCAGCCGAGCCCGCCGAGGGTGACGACGCCGCCGAGCTCGCGCAGCGCCTGGTCCGGTTCGAGAAGCGCCTTGAGCAGATCGGGCAGGTCAACCCGCTCGCGAAGGAGGAGTACGAGGCCGAGAAGGAGCGCCTCGACGAGCTCGCCGAGCAGCGGGCCGACCTCGAGCTGTCGCTCGCCGAGCTCGAGGAGCTCCGCCGCGAGCTGACCGAGACGGTCGAAGCGCGCTTCGCCGAGACCTTCACCGCCGTCGAGAAGCACTTCGCCGATGTCGCCGCGACGCTCTTCCCGGGCGGCGAGGGCCGCCTGCGCCTGACGGAGCCGAGCGAGGAGGGCGAGGAGCCCGGCATCGAGGTCGAGCTTCGTCCGGCCGGCAAGCGCGTCACGCAGCTCTCGCTCCTCTCCGGCGGCGAGAAGGCGCTCGGCGCCGTCGCGTTCCTCTTCTCGCTGTTCCTGGCGCGCCCGAGCCCGTTCTATCTCCTCGACGAGGTCGAGGCCGCCCTCGACGACGCGAACATCGGGCGCTTCACGAGCCTCCTCCGCCGCTACGCCGGCGAGGCGCAGTTCATCGTGATCACGCACCAGAAGCGCACGATGGAGGCGGCCGACGTGCTCTACGGCGTCACGATGGGCGAGGGCGGCGTCTCGCAGCTCGTCTCCCGCCGCCTGCCGCACCAGACGCAGCTCGAGGAAGGGATCGCGGCCACCGCGTGAACGATCTCGCCTTCGTGGCGCGGATCGTCGACCTGCTCGAGTCGTCCCGGCTCCGGGTCTGGCTCGCGGGCGGCTGGGCCGAGGAGCTCCGCGGCCTGCGCCCGCCGTGCGCGCACTCCGACGTCGACTTTCTCTACCCCGGCCGCGACTTCGGCCGCGTCGACCGCTTCCTGGCCGAGACCCCTGCCGCGCGCGAGTGGACCGGGAAGCGGACGCAGCGCACGCGCGCCTTCGAGCTCGACGGCGTGCTCGTCGAGCTGCTGCTCGTGCAGCGCGACGACCGCGGCTGGTTCAGCGAGCTCGCCCAGGGCCGCTACCGCTGGCCGGACGACGTCTTCTTGGCCGGTTCGCGGATCCCGGTCGTGAGCGAGGCGGCGCTGCTCGGCTACCGCGCCGCGCACGCGGTCGCGGCGCGCGCCGCCTAGCTACCTTTCCGCCTTCATGGCGCGGAGCTGGGCTGAGCTCCTCGGTGATGCCGAGGGACCGTACGAGACCGAGGCGTCGCGCCAGGGCTTCTTCGTGCGCCTGCGCGACTCGCTCGGCCGCTCGCGGCGTGCCCTCACCGATCAGCTCGCCGCGGTCGCGTTCGACCCGTCCGACCAGGCGTCGTGGGAGCGGCTCGAAGAGGCGCTGCTCGCCGCCGACGTCGGCGTGCCGGCGACGGCCGAGCTCGTGCGGCGGCTCGAGGCGCGTCAGGACGTCGGCGAGCTCGGGATCGCGCTGGCCGAGGAGATCACCGCGCTCTTCGGCGAGGCGCCGACGCTCGATCTGGCGCACAGCCCCGCGGTGATCCTGGTGGTGGGAGTCAACGGGACCGGCAAGACGACGACCATCGGCAAGCTCGCCCAGAAGCTGCGCGAGCACGGCCGCAGCGTCACGCTCGGCGCGGCCGACACGTTCCGCGCGGCAGCCGAGGAGCAGCTCGAGGTCTGGGCGCAGCGCGCGGGCGCACGGTTCGTCGGCGGCGAGCGTGGCGGCGACCCGGCCGCGGTCGCCTTCGACGCAGTCGCGGCGGGCGGGGATGTCGTCATCGTCGACACTGCGGGCCGCCTGCACACCCAGACGAACCTGATGGACGAGCTGACGAAGGTGCACCGCGTGATCGCCGGCCGCATCGACGGTGCGCCGCACGAGGTGCTCCTTGTCCTCGATGCCACAACGGGACAGAACGGCCTGCAGCAGGCGCGCCTCTTCGGCGAGGCCGTCGGCGTGACCGGCGTCGCGCTGACGAAGCTCGACGGCTCGGCGAAGGGCGGCATCGCCGTCGCGATCGCCTACGAGCTCGGCCTGCCGGTGAAGCTCGTCGGCGTGGGGGAGGGTCTCGACGACTTGCGCCCCTTCGACCCCGCCGAGTTCGCGCAGGCGTTGGTTTCCTAGGGACTGTCCCCGCAGGGGCCTGTCCCTAATTTGCTCGCCGACGCGACGCCGCAGGCGTAGGCTTCGGCCATGACCACCTCACGCAAGACCGGGACGTTCCTCGGGATGCCGTACGACTGGCGCCGCCCGACCGTCGCGCGCGCG
>CAIYXH010000156.1 GCA_903930195.1 uncultured Actinomycetes bacterium
AGGCCGAGCGTGCTCGAGACGGTCGTGGCGAGCGCCTCGATGTCCTGGGTGCTGCTGAAGAGCGTCGCACCCGTCGGCGTGACGTCGGCGACACAGCACATCGGCCCGATCGGCAGATGGCCGTTGTAGGCGTAGGTGTAGGTGGCGGAGACGGTCTTCGCCGCACCGGCGATCGCGGCGTCGACGTTGCCGGCGACATAGCCGACGCGCGCCGGCGCCTGGCCTGCCTTGTCGAACTGCCGCATCTGGGCCCACATGCCACCGCTCGAGGCGAGCACCGGCAGCGGGGCCCACTTGATCTTCAGCTGAGCCGCTGCCTGGATCGCGTCGTACTCGGCGGGAGCGACGACACCGACGAAGTTGCCCTTCTGGATCACCTTGGCGCCCTTGATGTGCGCGATCGACGACTCGTCGACCGAGAGCACCGGCACGTTGACGCCGTCGTAGACGCCGCCCTGGCCGCGCGGCCGGACGATGCGCCCGTGGATCATCCCCGGGACCTTGACGTTGTGGACGTAGGTGTAGGTGCCGTTGACCTTGGCCGGGATGTCGAGCCGCGGCGGGCTCTGGATACCGACGAGCTTGTAGTCGCCGACCATCTTCACGAGGCCGCCCGGGGCGCTCGGGGCGATGCCGGTGCCGTGTGTCGCGTAGGAGCCGGCGGTGAGGCCGGTGCCCGGAGGCGTTTAGGCGCCGCCCGAGAGGCCGTAGGCCGTCGGGACTGTCGCCTGGATCAGCTTCCCACCGAGGAGCTGGCCTGCGGTGACCGTCTTGCCGCCACCCGAGATCACGCCCTTCGAGATCGTGAGCGTCGAGGCCGCCACGCCGAGGTTCGTCGCGGCGAGGCCGAGCAGCGTCTGGCGCAGGAACGCGGCAGCGGCGCGGTAGGCCTTGCCGGTCGTCTGGATCGACTGGCTGCCGACGGTGGAGCCGGAGTTCGGGGTGAGGTCGGTGTCGTTCTCGACGATTCGCATCAGGCTCATGTCGTGGTCGAGCTCCTCGGCCACGATCATCGCGAGACCGGTCGCCGACCCCTGGCCGAGCTCGACCTTGCCGAGCTTGACCGAGATCGAGTTGTCCGCATGGATCGTGAACCACGAGTCGAGCTGATTCGGGTCGAACGGCCCGTAGGACGAGTACTGGTTCGGGTCGGCTGCCTGACCCGGGTCTGCCAGCGGATCGAACCCTGCCGCGGCTGCCTTGCCGGCAAGCCCTGCACCGGCGACGCTGAAGCCGACGATGAGCGCACCTCCGCGCTTCACGAACGAGGTACGAGAGAACTCCGTGCTTCCAATCACGACGTACTACACCACCCTTCTCGGTTCGGTGGCCGCAGCTCGGCCCGATTGCGCCGAGTGTAGAGCCTAATTGCGCGCGCAAGCGTAGTATAGGTAATTCCTATGTATGTATCGAATGTCGTACATAAGGGTGCCGACGCCTGGAGGCCTCGCGCCCGGTTTCTGTCAGACTGATGGGGTCAGCGTGCGCTGCGGCGCGCCGGCACGGGCGAGGGCGCTCGGCTCCTCCCGATCATGCCCACGACACCCCTTCCCGACCGCGACACGACCCTGCTCGGCGCTCCGTACGACGCCGGCACCTTCTTCGACGAGATGGTCGACGAGCGCGGCGAGCCGCGCCCGCACTACCGCGCGCTCTACGACCAGCTCGCGTCGCTCTCCGTGGACGAGTTCGAGGAGCGCCGCCGCGCCGTCGATGCGTCGTTCCTGAACCAGGGCATCGGGTTCACCGTCTACGAGCAGGAGGACGCGCTCGAGCGGATCTTCCCCTTCGACCTGATCCCGCGGGTGATCCCGGGCGAGGAGTGGGCGCTCCTCGAGCGTGGGCTCACCCAGCGCATCCAGGCGCTCGAGGCCTTTCTCTACGACGTCTACCACGACCAGCGCGCGCTCCGCGACGGGATCATCCCGTCGGAGCTCGTCTTCGGGACTGCCCATTTCCGCCGCGAGATGCTCGGCATCGATCCGCCCGGCGGCGTCTACGCGCACGTCGCGGGGATCGACGTGATCCAAGACGACCACGGCGACTACTTCGTGCTCGAGGACAACCTCCGCTCCCCGTCCGGCGCGAGCTAC
>CAIYXH010000157.1 GCA_903930195.1 uncultured Actinomycetes bacterium
CGCGCGCGCCTTCGGGCGTGCCGCGGGTCATGCTCGGCGTCCAGACGTCGACGAAGTCGCGCGCGTCCATCGTGCGGCGGATCGAGGAGACGATCGTGTGCCCGAGGCGCAGGTTCCGCTGCATCCGGTCGCGGCGCAGGTCGAGCCAGCGGTAGCGGAGCCGGATTGCCTCGTCGACGTTCTCCTCGTCGAGCTGGAACGGGAGCGGCGTCGAGCGCGAGAGGATCGTGAGCTTCCGGACGACTATTTCGATCTCTCCCGTGGGGAGGTTCGGGTTGACCGCGTCGGCCGCCCGAGCCACGACCTCGCCCTCGGCCTGGAGCACGAACTCGTTGCGGACCTCGTGGGCCGCTGCCGCGGCGTCAGGCGCGAGCTCCGGGTTGACGACGAGCTGCACCTTGCCGGTGTGGTCGCGGAGATCGACGAAGACGAGGCCGCCGTGGTCGCGACGCGTGTCGGCCCAGCCCGCGACGGTCACCGTGGTGCCGACGTGCTCGGACCGCGGCTCGCCGCAGTGGAGGTCTCTCCAGCTCACGCGCGGAGCGTAGCCGCGAGGTCGTCGAGCGAGACGATGGTCTCGCCCGAGCCGCGCCGCCGCACCGTTGCGTCGATCGCGCGCATGGTCACGACGGTGGCTGCACCGACACGGGTGGCCTGTGTGAGCTGGCCCTTGAGCGAACGGCCGGCGTAGTCGGTGTCGCAGGAGAGGCCATGGCGGCGCAACTCGGCCAGGAGCTGCAGCACCCGCTCACGATCCCCGCCGTCGACGGCGACGAAGACGTCGAGGCCGCGCGGCTCGACCGGCAGCGCCTCGCGCTCGATCGCGAGCAGCAGGCGCTCGATGCCGGCGCCGAAGCCGATCCCCGGCGTCGCCGGGCCGCCGATCGCCTCGACGAGCCCGTCGTAGCGCCCGCCCCCGCAGATCGTGGAGTTGACGTTCTCCTCCGGCCCGATGAACTCGAAGGTCGTGCGCGTGTAGTAGTCGAGGCCCCGTACGAGCACGGGATCGACGACGTACGGCACGTCGACGGCGTCGAGCAGGCGACGGACGCCGTCGAAGTGCGCGCGGCAGTCGTCGCAGAGCGACTCGCCGATCTTCGGCGCAGCCTCGAGCGCGGCGCGTACCTCGGGGCTCTTGACGTCGAAGACCTGCAGCGGGCTCGTCGCCCGCTTGTGACGGGCGTCGTCGTCGAGGACATCGGCGTGCGCGTCGAGCCACGCGTTCAACTTCTCGACGTACGCCGGCCGGCAGTTCTTGTCGCCGATCGAGTTCAGGTGCAGCTCCCACTCGGTGACGCCAAGCCGGTGCAGGAGCTCGGTATAGAACTGGATCACCTCGGCATCGATCTCGGGCCCGGCCGAGCCGAGCGCCTCGAGGGAGAGCTGCCAGTGCTCGCGGTAGCGGCCGCGCCCGGGCGCGCCGTAGCGGAACATCGGCGCGATCGTGTACGCCTTCACCGGCTGCGGCTCGCGCTGCATCCCGTGCTCGATGTAGGCGCGGGCGATCGGCGCGGTGCCCTCGGGACGCAAGGTCAGCGAGCGGTCGGAGCGGTCGCTGAAGGTGTACATCTCCTTGTTGACCACGTCCGATGCGGCCCCGGCCGTCCGGGCGAAGAGGCCGGTGTCCTCGAAGGCGGGCGTCTGGATCCGGCGCCAGCCGTACTGGGCGGCCTGCTCCTCCATCGTCCGCACGACATGCCACCAGAGGTGCTCGGCCGGCAGGACGTCGTGCGTTCCGCGCGGTGCCTGGAACTTCTCGCTCACGCGCGGTGCCTCAGGAACGGAGCTCGCCGAGGAACGGGTTCGAGGCGAGCTCGCGGCCGAGCGTCGTCGGGCTCCCGTGGCCGGGATAGACGACCGCGTCCGACCCGAAGCGGTCGAGCAGGCCCTTGACCGAGGCGAGCAGGTTGTCCCAGTCGCCACCCGGAAGGTCGACGCGGCCGACCGAGCCCGCGAAGAGAAGGTCGCCGGAGAAGATCTCGTCGCCCGTGACGAACGCGACGTGGTCGACCGAGTGCCCGGGGACTCCGGCGACCTCGAAGTCGATGCCCGCTGCCGTGACGCGGTCGCCGTCACGGACGTCGTGCTCGGCGTCATGCGCGGCGACGGCCATGCCGCCGCGCGTCTCGCCCTGGCGCAGGTGATGCGCCTCGCCCGCCGGGATCCAGACGGGTGCCCCCGTCGCCGCCGCGAGCGCTGCGACCCCGGCGATGTGGTCGACGTCGGCGTGGGTGACGAGGATCGCCCCCACTGCGATTCCCCGGTCGCCGAGATTCTCGAGGAGCGGAGCCGGATCGCCGCCAGGATCGACGACGGCCGCCTCGTGCGCGTCATCGCTCGCGCGGAGCACGTAGGTATTCGACCCGTACATGCGGTCGAGGCCGAAGACGTCGACCGCGAGCCGCGTCATCGCCGTCGCTGCCCGTTCGGCGTGCCTTGCAGGTAGCGCTTGTACTGCCAGCTGTCGATCCAGTAGGTGAGCGGTACGAAGGCGACGCCGTAGATCAGGCCCCAGCCGATCCGGATCCACACCGGCTGGCTGCGGAGCAGGAAGGCCATGATCACGAGCATCGCGCCGGTCATCAGCAGCGACTTGCGCAGGGCGCGGCGCCACGACGGCGGATCGGGCGGCGTCGTCACGCGGA
>CAIYXH010000158.1 GCA_903930195.1 uncultured Actinomycetes bacterium
AGCTCGAAGCGGGGCCGCAAAACGCGCTGTCGATTCATGTAACGCTCGTGCCGTACATCGCCTCGGCCGGCGAGCTGAAGACGAAGCCGACGCAGCACTCGGTCAACGAGCTGCGCCGCATCGGCATCCATCCCGACGTGCTCATCTGCCGCTCGATCGAGCCGCTCACCACGGAGATCCGCGACAAGATCGCGCTCTTCGCCGACGTCGACTCCGAGGCCGTGATCTCGGCCATGGACGTCGCCGACGTCTACCTCGTGCCGAAGGCACTCCAGGCGCAGGGCCTCGACCGCCTCGTCTGCGAGCGGCTCGGGCTCCCCGACACGGAGGCCGAGCTCGGCGAATGGGACGAGCTCGTCGACCGGCTCGACGAGCGCAGCACGGACATCGAGATCGCGCTCGTCGGCAAGTACGTCAAGCTCCACGACGCGTATCTCTCGGTGCACGAGGCGCTCAAGCACGCCGGGATCCATAACGGCTGTCGCGTCAACGTGCGCTGGGTCGACGCCGAGAACATGACGCTCGACGAGGCGCGCGCCGAGCTCGCGGATGTCGACGGCGTCCTCGTGCCCGGCGGCTTCGGCTCGCGCGGGTGGGAAGGCAAGATCCTCGCCTGCCGCGTCGCACGGGAGGACGAGATCCCGTACCTCGGCATCTGCCTCGGCATGCACGTCGCCGTCTCGGAGTTCGCGCGCCACGTCTGCGGTCTCGACGGCGCCAACTCGACCGAGATGGATCCCGAGACCCCGCACGCCGTGATCGACCTGCTCCCCGAGCAGAAGGACGTCGAGGATCTCGGCGGCACGATGCGGCTCGGCGCGGAGGCCGTCGCGCTCGCCGAGGACACGCGCACGCGTGATGTCTACGGCGACAAGGCCGTGATCATGGAGCGCCACCGTCACCGCTACGAAGTGAACAACGCGTTCCGCGCCCGCCTCGTCGAGGCGGGGCTCGTGATCAGCGGCACCTTCGAGGAGGGCCGGCTCGTCGAGATCGTCGAGCTCCCCGGCCATCCGTGGTTCGTCGCCTCGCAGTTCCACCCCGAATTCAAGTCGCGGCCGACGCGCCCGGCACCGCTCTTTCGCGAGTTCGTCGCGGCCGCCCTCGCACGCTCGCGCGACCGCGCCGGCGACCGCGTCGAAGTCGCCTAGCCGAGGCCGACGGATGGCCTCGGAGGCACTCGACCTCTTCGTCGAGCTGGCGGCGATCCCGAGCCCGTCGGGCGAGGAGCGCGCCGTCGCCGACCGGGTGCTCGCCTACCTGCGCGATCTCGGGCTCGAGCCCGACGAGGACGGCACCGGCCCGCAGGTCGGCTCGACGATGGGGAACATCTACGTCGCGCTCTCACCGACAGTCGAGGGCGAGGCGCTCTTCTTCTGCGCTCACCTCGACACGGTACCGCCGGTCGATGCGACCGAGCCGGTCGTCGAGGACGGCATCGTCCGCAACGCCCGCGAGGCGATCCTCGGCGGCGACAACAAGGCTGCTGTCGTTGCGATGCTCGAGGCCGTTCGCCGCGTTCTCGCCGAAGGGCGGCCGCACGCCGGGATCGAGCTGCTGTTCACCTCGAAGGAAGAGGTCGGCCTGCTCGGCGCGTACGCCTTCGACCACACCCGGCTCCTCGCGCGGACGGGCTACGTCTACGACCAGGCTGCGGCCCCCGGCGAGATCATCCTGGGCGCACCGTCGTCCAACCAGATCGAGATCACCTTCCACGGCCGTGCCGCGCACGCCGGCATGTTCCCCGAGGAGGGCCGCTCGGCCATCGCTGCCGCCGGACGCGCGCTCGCCGAGATGCGCCTCGGGCGGATCGACGAGGAGACGACCGCGAACGTCGGCCTGATCGAGGGCGGCACGGCGGCGAACATCGTCCCCGAGTGGTGCTCGCTCCTCGCCGAGGCCCGCTCGCACGACGAGGCCAAGCTCGCCGATCTCGTCCAGTCGATGCAGGACGCGCTCACCTTCGCGGCGGGAGTCGCCGAGTGCGACGTCGAGACGAAGATCCGCAAGACCTACCGCGCGTACCGCTTCGCCGAGAGCGACCTCGCCGTCCGCCTGGCTGCCACTGCGCTCGAGCGCTGCGGCTACCCGGTCACCTACGCGCTCTCGGGCGGTGCCGCCGACGCGAACGTCTTCAACGAGCGCGGTCTTGCCTGCGTCAATCTCGCGAACGGCATGACCGACATCCACACCCCGGACGAGTCGATCTCCGTCGCCGATCTCGACGGGATGGTCGAGTTGACGCTCGCGCTCCTCGACGCAGCGGCGCAGCCCGCCGGCTGACGTGAACCGCCGGCGCACGGCCTTCGACCGTCTCCTCGGCGCGCTGCCGCTCGCCGGGCTCGTCCTCGCCGTGCTGATCTTCTACGGCGTCGAGGCGCACCTGCGCGTCTCGCCGTGGCTCTTCACCGACGAGCTCGAGTGGACGCAGGTCTCGCGGGCGATCTCCTCGACCGGCGAGGCCGCCAGGCGCGGCGATCCGACCTACTTCAAGTCGGTCTACGCCTATCTGATCGCCCCCGCCTGGTGGATCCACTCGACCGCGAGCGCGTATACCGCGATCAAGGCGATCAACGAGGTCGTGATGGTGCTCGCGGCGGTGCCGGCGTACTTGCTCTCACGCCTGCTCGTCTCGCGGCCGTGGGCGCTGGCCGTCGGGCTGCTGACGATCACGATCCCGTCGATGTCGTACGCGACCTCGATCGTCCCGGAGTCGCTCGCGTACACGTGGTTCACGCACTCCGCCTGGCTCGCGATCCGGGCGCTCGCCCGCCCGACCGTGCGGACGAGCGTGCCCGCCGTGCTCTGCGCCCTCCTCGGCGTCTTCGTGCGCAAGGAGTTCATCCTGCTCCCGTTCGTGCTCGTGCTCGCCGCTGCGGCCCACTGGGTGGCCGAGGGCGGGGAGTGGCGCGGGCGCTTCGTCACGCGCCGCGAGCGCGAACGCGCCGCCGTGACCGTCGGGATCGTCGTCGCGGGCGTCGCCTATCTGGTCCTGTTCGTCTCCCAGTCGCGGGCGGTCGGCTCCTACGTCAACGGCCACACGTTCCACTACGGCGTACTCGCAGCCGGCGCTTTCACGGTCGGGCTCGGGGTGATCCCGGTGATCGCCTCGGCCGCCGCGCTCCACCTGCCCGAGCGGCGCAGCGAGGCGGCCTATCGCGCCTTCGTCCTCTACGCGCCGATCTGCACCCTCGCCTTCGTGCTCTACAGCGCGGGGAAGACGACGTACCTCGGCAAGGTCTACATCGCCTCGATCGAGGAGCGGAACGTCTTCTACCTCTCGCCGCTCGTGCTGCTCGGCCTGGCGCTCGCGTTCTCGGCGCGCCGTCTCGACTGGCGGATCCTCGTCGTCGCCACTGTGGTCGTGACGTATCTCATGTGGCCGTCGGAGTTCGAGCAGGGCGTCCCGTACTTCGAGGCGCCGGGGCTCGCGATCCTCACCGTCGCGAACCGCGACTTCCGCTGGGACGTGACCGACTTCCACTGGCTGCTTGCCGGGGTCGCGCTTGTCGGCCTCGGGCTGCTGGCGACGCGCGGCCGGCGCTTCGTCCCGGTGCTCGCGGCGTTTCTCGTCTGCGCCTGGATGGTGACGGGTGAGATCCAGGAGACGATCGGCAACGACCAGCTCGCGCGCGGCTACGAGGGACAGATCCCCACGCATGCGAACTGGGTCGACCAGGCCGCTGGCGGGAACCACGTCACGTTCCTCGGGGAGGGCGTTGCGGTCGTCCCGTTCTGGCTCACCGAGTTCTGGAACCGCTCTGTTGATCGGGTCGCCCGGCTGGACGACAGTCAGGTGCTTCCGGGCCCGATCATCGGCCCCGGCCTCGTCTCGACCGACGGCACGCTGTCGTCGGATCCCGGGAATCGCTACGTCCTTGCAACCGGCGGCATCGCGCTGCAGGGGAACGTCGTCGCGAAGGAGGACGGGCCGGGCGGGTACGAGTACACGCTCTACCGCACGACGAATCCCTGGCGGATCGCAAGCGAAACCCAGGGACTCACGTCCGACGGTTGGGCGGTGAACTGGGCCACGTTCACCCTCCTCGGAAAGCCACGGCGCGGGACGATGGTGGTGACGGTCGGCCGCGCGGCGTACAAGGGAAATGCGCGTCCCGCCCTCGTTCATATCTCGGTTGGAACGGTGCGCATCGACCGGCACCAGGCAGCGGCGATCGGGCGAACGACGGCGGCCGCAACGCTGACGGTTCGCAACGGCGCGACGCTCGTGCGGCGCTTCCCCGTGGAGACGCCAACGCGAGTCGTGGTGCGCAATCGGGGTACGTTTGTCGCTCCCGACGACGGCCGTACGCTCGGCGTGCAGGTCTCGTTCCGCTTCGTCCCGGACTCCGACTAACCGTCGCGGTATGGTCTGCCTCCCGTGAAGATCGGCGTCGCCAAAGAGATCAAGACCGAGGAGTACCGCGTCGCGTTGACTCCTGCCGGAGCGCTCGAGCTCGCGAACCGGGGGCATGAGGTGCTGATCGAGACCGGCGCCGGCAGTGGCAGCGCCTTTCCCGACGCCGCCTACGAAGCTGTCGGCGCGCGGATCGGCTCCGTCGACGACGTGTGGGCCTCCGAGCTCGTGCTCAAGGTCAAGGAGCCGATTGCGGCCGAGTACGGCCGGCTGCGCGAGGGCCTGACGCTCTTCACCTACCTGCACATCGCCGCCGACGAGCCGCTCACACGTGCGCTGCTCGACTCGGGTGTCACCGCTGTCGCCTACGAGACCGTCGAGACGGGGCGGGGCGCGCTGCCGCTCCTGGCGCCGATGTCCGAGGTCGCCGGCCGCCTCGCCTCCCAGGCGGGCGCGTCGTTCCTCGAGAAGCCGAAGGGCGGACGCGGGTTGCTGCTCGGCGGTGTCGCTGGTGTCGCGCCCGGCAAGGTCGTCGTGATCGGCGGCGGGATCGTCGGCTACAACGCCGCGATCATCGCGCTCGGCCTCGGCGCCCAGGTCACGATCCTCGAGCGCTCGATCGACCGCATGCGCCACCTCGAGGAGATCCTCTCAGGCCGCGTCTCGCTGCTGATGTCCTCGACGCTCGAGATCGCAGCCGCGGTCGCCGAAGCCGATGTCGTCGTCGGCGCGGTG
The DNA here is from genome assembly GCA_903930195.1 of uncultured Actinomycetes bacterium. Lineage (GTDB taxonomy): Bacteria > Actinomycetota > Thermoleophilia > Gaiellales > Gaiellaceae > PALSA-600. The sequence goes on from CAIYXH010000158.1 coordinate 5,093, forward strand.
CTGATTCCAGGCGCGCTCGCCCCGAAGCTCGTCACGCGCGAGATGATTGCGTCGATGCAGCCCGGCGCGGTCGTCGTCGACGTTGCGATCGACCAGGGCGGCTGCTTCGAGACCTCGCACGCGACAACCCACACCGATCCGGTCTACGTCGTCGACGGCGTCACGCACTACTGCGTCGCGAATATGCCCGGCGCCGTGCCGATCACCTCCACGAAGGCGCTGACGAACGCGACGCTCCCGTACGTCGAGGCGATCGCGAACAAGGGCCTCGCCGCCGCTGTCGCCGCGGATCCCGCGCTCGCGAAGGGCGTCAACGTCGTCGGCGGCAAGCTGACGTACGCCGCTGTCGCCGAGGCTCACGGCCTCGACTACACGCCGCTCGAGGGACTGTCCCTGTAAAGGGGCTGTCCCGGTTTTGACCTAGTCCGTCTTCGGGGCAGCCGGCTTCGGCTGCGCGCTCTTCGGCTTCGGGCTGATCTTGACGACGGTCCAGGTGATGCTCGCCGCAAGCGCGACGACACCGACGATGAAGACGACCAGTCCGAGGAGTCCGAGTGCGGTGCTCATGCGTCCGTAGGATAGCCCCGTGGCGCGTGCATGCGTGATCGTGCTGGATGCGGTTGGGGTCGGAGCGCTTCCCGACGCAGCCGACTACGGCGATGAGGGCTCGAACACCCTCGGCAACGTCGCGCGCGCCGTCGGCGGTCTCGACCTGCCGACGCTCGAGGCGCTCGGCCTCGGAAACGTCGAGCCGCTCGAGGGTTGCGCCCCGAATGCGGGTGCGCCCGCAATCGCCGGACGGCTCGTCGAGCGCTCGCGCGGCAAGGACACGACGACGGGCCACTGGGAGCTGATGGGCATCGTCACGCCGCAGGCGATGCCGACCTATCCGCACGGCTTTCCCGACGACGTGATCGACCCGTTCATGAACCAGACGGGCCGCGGTGTCCTCGGGAACGTCCCCGCAAGCGGCACCGAGATCATCGACGAGCTCGGCGAGGAGCATCAGCGCACCGGCAAGTGGATCGTCTACACGAGCGCCGACTCGGTCTTCCAGATCGCCGCGCACGAAGAGACCGTCCCGCTCGACGAGCTCTACGACGCGTGCAAGGTTGCCCGCGGGCTCCTGACCGGCAAGCACGCCGTCGGGCGCGTCATCGCGCGTCCGTTCGTCGGCGAGCCCGGCAACTACACCCGCACACCGAACCGCCACGACTACTCGCTCGAGCCGCCCCGCCCGAACTACCTCTCGCTGCTCGGCGCTGCCGGCCAGAAGGTCTACGGCGTCGGCAAGATCTCCGACATCTTCGCGGGCTGCGACGTCGACGAGTCGTTCCCGACGAAGTCGAACGTCGACGGGATCCAGCGCACCGAGGAGCTCCTGCGCACGGTCGACGAGGGCTTCGTCTTCGTCAACCTCGTCGAGACGGACATGCTCTGGGGGCACCGGAACGATCCCGAGAACTTCCATCGCTGCCTCCAGGACTTCGACCGCCGGCTGCCCGGGATCCTCGACGCGCTGCGCGACGACGACCTGCTGATCGTCACCTCCGACCACGGCTGCGATCCGACGACGCCCGGGAGCGACCACTCGCGCGAGCACGCGATGCTGCTCGCCTACGTCCACGGGCGGAACGCCGGTGGACGCCTCCACGAGGGCGGCACGTTCGCCGACATCGGCGCGACGGTGAACGCGTGGCTCGGCGGCAAGGCTCCGGGGAAGGGTGTGCCCGGCACCCCGATCGTCGCTCGCTGACGTGATTCGCGCCGTCGAGCTCATCCAGCGCAAGCGCGACGGCGAAGAGCTGTCGGCCTCCGAGCTCTCGGAGCTGATCCTCGGGTACGCCCGCGGCGAGGTACCCGACTACCAGCTCGCAGCGTTCTGCATGGCCGTGTTCTTCCGCGGAATGACCCCGGCAGAGACCTATGCGCTCACGGACGCGATGATCCGCAGCGGCGAGACCGTCGACCTCGGCGTTGCGCTTGGCCGCAAGGTCGTCGACAAGCACTCGACCGGCGGGGTGGGCGACAAGACCTCGCTCTCGGTCGGTCCGATCGTCGCCGCCTGCGGGGTGCCGTTCGGGAAGATGAGCGGTCGCGGCCTCGGCCACACGGGTGGCACGCTCGACAAGCTCGAGTCGATTTCCGGTTTCCAGATCGAGCTTCCGCTCGACGCCTTCGTGACGCAGGTGCGCGAGGTGGGGATGGCCATCGTCGGCCAGACCGCCGACCTCGTCCCGGCCGACAAGCTCCTCTACGGGTTGCGCGACGTCACGGCGACCGTCGACCAGGTCTCGCTGATCGCGGCGTCGATCATGTCCAAGAAGCTTGCCGCGGGCGCGCAGGCGATCGTGCTCGACGTCAAGGTCGGCGACGGCGCCTTCATGAAGACGCTCGACGAGGCGCGCCTGCTCGCTGAGGCGATGCGCGCGCTGGGAGAGCAGGCGGGGCGCGAGGTCGTCTGCCTGCTCACCGACATGGATCAGCCACTCGGAGGCGCTGTCGGAAACGCGCTCGAGCTCGTCGAGGCGCGGGCGACGCTGCGTGGCGAGGGCCCGGCCGACTTCACGGAGCTCGTGCTCGATGCCTGCGCCCGGCTGCTCGCGCTCTCCGACCTCGGCGTCGATCTCGACGAGGGACGCCGCCGTGCCGAGGCTGTCGTCGCCGACGGCTCTGCCGAGGCGATGTGGTGCAGCTGGATCGAGGCCCAGGGAGGCACCTCCGACGAGGCGGCGCTTCCGGTCGCGCCCGTGGTGCGCGAGGTGCGGGCGACGTCGGGCGGCGTGGTGGAGTCGCTCGGCGCGATTGCCGTCGGCATGGCTGCTGTCCATCTCGGCGCCGGGCGTCAGACGAAGGCCGATGAGATCGACCACGCCGTCGGCGTGGTCTGCCTCCGCAAGCGCGGCGATACGGTCGCTGTCGGCGACGTCCTCGCCGAGGTGCACGCCCGCGACGAGGCGGCCGCTGCCGGCGCGGAGGCCGAGGTGCTGGCGGCCTACGCGCTCGGCGACGGGCCGGCGGACACGCGCAGCGTCCTGCTCGACGTCATCGGCTGACCGCACGCGTTACCGGCGTTACCGGAGTCAGACACCTGCGTTACCGGAGCCAGACACCTGAGGGTGTCAACTGTCCGTCTAGGCGCTGGAACAGGACGACGCGTCGCAAGGAGCGGCACGATTCGTCACACATCCGTACCGGCTGACGCCTTGACAGCGAGAGGTATCTGACTCCGGGTTCGGGCGCCGCTAGCGTGAACCCATGCCCGAGCTCCCCGAGGTCGAGACCGTCCGCCGGCAGCTGGCGCCCGCGCTCGAAGGCCGGACGTTCGAGGAGGTCCAGATCTTCGACGCGCGCCTGACCCGGCCCGAGCCGCCCGCCGAGATCGCCCGGGAGCTGCAGGGCGAGCGCGTTCGGCAGGTCGACCGGCTCGGCAAGTATCTGCTCGTCCGCCTGGAGTCGGGACGCGTGCTCGTGATCCATCTGCGGATGACCGGATCGTTGCGCGTCGCGCCGGTCGGGACGCTCTCGCCCGATCCGTACCGCCGCGCGCTCGTGGCGCTCGACGACGACACGGAGGTCGCCTACCGCGACGTGCGCCGGTTCGGCACCTGGACGCTGCTCGAGCCGGGCGAGCTCGAGCCGTACCTCGCCGAGCGCCTCGGGCCGGAGCCGCTGGGTGCAGAGTTCACGCCCGCCGTCTTCCGCAAGGCGCTCGCCGGGAGGCGCGCCCCGATCAAGGCAGTGATCCTCGACCAGCGCCGCGTGGCGGGCGTCGGGAACATCTACGCCGACGAGGCGCTCTGGCGCGCCAAGCTTCATCCCCGGCGCGAGGCCGGCAGTCTCTCGACGACCGAAGCAGGAGCGCTCCACCGCGCGATCCGCAAGGTGCTCGAGCTCGGCATCGAGCGCCAGGGTTCGACCCTGCGCGACTACGGCCTGCCGGACGGCAGCTCGGGCGGCATGCAGCGCGAGTTCAAGGTCTACGGACGGCTTGACGAGCCGTGCGAGCGCTGCGGGACGCCGATCGAGTGGATCGTCGTCGTCGGACGGGGAACCTGGTACTGCCCCGTTTGTCAGACGCTCTAGGCGGAGCCGGCGAGCATGGCATCGAGCCGGCCGTCGGCGTCGAGCTGACGGAGCTCGGTGTAGCCGCCGATCGGCTTGCCGTCGATCAGGATCTGCGGGACGGTCCAGCCGCCGGTGAGCTCGAGCAGCTTGTCGCGGAACGCCGGGTCTGCGTCCGCCCGGATCTCCTCGTACTCGAGACCCTTCTGCTTGAGAAACGCCTTCGCGCGCTCGCAGAACGCGCACCACTCGGTCGTGTACATCTCGATACGTGCCATACCTCCTAGAACGTACCCGCGCGCGCCGGGATTCCAACCGCTTGCGAAGGCAAACTGGAGCGATGGCGCGGGGAACGTACAAGACGGAGGCGATCGTCCTGCGCTCGATGCGATTCTCCGAGGCCGACCGGATCCTGCACCTCTACACGCGCGAGCGCGGCCGAATCGGCGCGATCGCGAAGGGCGTGCGCAAGACGAAGTCGCGCTTCGGCGCGCGCCTCGAGCCGTTCTCGCACGCCGAGCTGATGCTGCACGAGGGCTCCGGCGAGCTGCAGACGGTAACCGGCGTCGAGCTGATCCGCCCGCACGGCGCGGCGCGCGAGAACGGCTACCGGATCGCCGTCGGTCAGATCGGCACCGAGGCGATGCTGCGGCTCTTCGTCGAGCCGGAGGCGAACGAGCGTGCCTTCACCGCGCTCGCCCGGTTCCTCGACGCGCTCGACGTGACCGTAGGGGAAGGGCGGCCCGAGCTCGACCCGCTCGTCCTCGCGTTCCAGCTGAAGCTGCTCTGGGTCTCCGGCTATCTCCCGCATCTGACCGGGTGCGTCGAGTGCGGGGCGACCGACCTCGCCGGCTTCTCGCCCCGCGCGGGTGGCGCGGTCTGCCGCCTGCACGCGCCGGGCTCGATCGCGCTCTCACCGGAGGGGATCGCCGGCATCGAGGCGCTGCTGTCGTCGCCGCTCGCAGACGCGGCCGGCCTCGGCCTGGGCGATCGCGCGCGGCGGGAGGCGCTCACGGTCGTCACGTCGTCCTACGAGGAGCAC
>CAIYXH010000159.1 GCA_903930195.1 uncultured Actinomycetes bacterium
CGTCGGCCTGCCGCCGGCGCCGCGCGACGCGACCCCGCGCGCCGCAGCCCACGTCGGCGGTGTCGCCCTCAACTTCGTCAATGCCCCCGACGGGCCCTACGTCACGGCAGAGGCGTCCGAGGACGTTGCGCTGCTCCGCCTCTACGGCGCAGGCGTCTCCGGACGCGGCGGCGCCGTCCTCACGGTCGCTGCGACTCGCGCGGAGGCGCTCGCGCGGGGCGAGGAGGCGGTGGAGCGCATACGCTTCGTGCCTGCCGATGTCGAGGCTTTGCTCTAGGCCGCCGGCGGCCGCCGCATGAGGAACCGCGTGCTTCGGCTCGCCGGGACGGTCATCGTGACCGGTCTCGCCGCGACGTACATCGTCTCGAAGATCGACATCGGCCAGACGGCCCACACGATCGGGAACGCGAGCCCGGCGTGGCTCGTCCTCTCGGCGCTCCTCACCGTCGGCACGGTGCCGCCGCAGGCGTGGCGCTGGCAGATGCTGCTGCGCGCCCGCGGGATCGTCGACGGGATCCCCTGGCTGACGCGCGCCTACTTCGTCTCGTACGCCGTCGGGCAGGTGCTGCCGACGTCGGTCGGTGGCGATGCCTCGCGGATCTACGAGACCGCCCGCCGTCACCCGGGCCAGGCTTCGCCGGTCGCCGGCTCCGTGCTGCTCGAACGTGCGCTCGGCGGCGGAGTCACGCTCGTGCTCGCGGCGGTCGGGATCGTGCTCTCCATCGGCCACTACGACATCGGCGCGTACCTCTGGGTCGAGGTGCTCTTCGTCGTGCTCACGCTCGCCGCCGGCTTCGTCTTCTTCTCGCAGCGGATGCGGCGCTTCGTCCGGATCGGCGTGCCGCTCCTGCAGCGCCTCCGCGTGGAGAAGCCGGTGCGCGCCGCCTACGAGGGGATCCACGGCTACCGCGCGCACGCCTCGACCCTCTTCGGCGTCTCGGCGATCACGACCGTCGCCCAGCTCTCCCGCGTCGTCGCGATCTGGGCGTCGGGCGAGGCGGTCGGCATCCACCTCTCGATCCGCCCGTACGTCGTGCTCGGGCCGCTGCTCTTCCTCGTCATGCTCGTGCCGTTCACGGTCAACGGCCTCGGCGTCCGCGAGGCGTTCTTCGTCAGCTTCCTCGGCAAGCTCGGCGTGGCGCATGACCCGGCGTTCGCCTGCGGCTTCCTCTTCTTCGTGATGACCCTGCTCCTGGCCCTGCCGGGCCTCGCGGTTCTGCTCTGGGAGGGCGTCCGGCGCAAGCCCCAGGTCGTGCTCGATGGCTGAGGCGACCGCCGTCATCGTCACCTGGAACGCCGCCGGCCTCGTCGAGCAGGCGCTCGGCTCGGTCCGCGCCTACCCCTCGATCGTGGTCGACAACGGCTCGACTGACGGCACCGTGGCGCTCGTCCGCGAGCGTTTCCCGGACGTGCGCGTGATCGAGCAGGGGAACGTCGGCATGGGCGGCGGGAACAACGCCGGGATCCGCGTCGCGGAGACGCCGTACGTCTTCCTGCTCAACTCCGACGCCTGGGTGCACGCGGACGCGATCGACCGCCTCGTCGCCTACGCCGACGCGAACCCGGACGTCGCCGTCGTCGGGCCGCGACTCGAGAATCCCGATGGCTCGCTGCAGCGGTCGGTGCGCGGCGACCCGACGCTGTGGCGCCTCGCGACGGAGTACTTCTTCCTGCGGAAGCTCGGCCCGCGCTCGCGCCTCTTCAACGCGTTCTACGGCGGCGGCTTCGACCACGCCTCGACGCGCGAGGTGGAGTCGCTCCAGGCGGCAGCGCTCCTCGTGCGCCGCGACGCCGCGGACGCGGTCGGCCTCTTCGACGAGAGCTTCTTCATGTTCAGCGAGGAGACGGACTGGCTCTTCCGCTTCCGCAAGGCAGGCTGGCGCGTCGTCTTCTGCCCCGACGGCGTCGTGACGCACATCGGCGGCGCTTCGCACGGCGGCCGGCTCTACGTCGAGAACCTGCGCGGCATCCTCCGCTTCCTGGCGAAGCATCGCGGCACGCGCGAGGCCGAACGTGCACGGCGCCTGCTGCTCTGGTCGCTGCGGTTGCGGGCGCTTGCGTTCCGCGGCGAGCGCGGCCGCCGCTACCGCGAGGGCGCGCGCCTGCTCGCCTCGGGTC
>CAIYXH010000160.1 GCA_903930195.1 uncultured Actinomycetes bacterium
GTGTAGGTGCCGGCGATCAGCAGGTAGATGCCGGCGTGGTCGAGGCGCCGCATCCAGAGGCGCACCGACGGGCTCCAGATCACGCGGTGGTAGAGCGCGCTCGCGCCGAGCATCGCGCACGCGCTCGCGGCGAAGACGGTCGCCCCGGCAAGCCGCTTCCCGTCGAGCGGGATCAGGAACGGAATGGCGAGGAGGCAGCAGACGACGAAGGCGATCTGATGAAAAACGCCCCGCAGCAACGGGCGCGGAGCGTCGGGTGGAGCCGGAAGGTTTGCTGCCGCTGTCATCGCTCCGTTTCGTGCCAGACCAGTCTCGCACACCCGGGCGGGCGCCTCCAGGACCGGCTGAGGGGCCCGCGCTGGTATCCTGGGCCAAGTCTGAGCGAGTACCGGTTGCGTGTCGCGCTACCTCTGCCCGTTCCCGAGTCGGAGGTAGAGAGTGGCTGCGAGGAATCCCCAGACAATGGCCAAGCGGGCGCGTGAGCAGGCCCTGAAGGAGAAGCGCGAGCTGAAGGCGCAGAAGAAGCTCGACCGCGCCGAGGACAAGCTGAACAATCCCGTCGAGCTCGACGAGGACGGCTTCCCGATCGTCGTCGACGAGAACGGCGTGCCCGTCCCGACCGAGCTGCAGGTGTCCGAGTGAGCGCCGAGCGGTCGTTCGCCGTCGGCGACGTCGTCGTCTACGCCTCCCACGGCATCGGAACGGTCGAGAAGACCGCGCCCGAAGGTGCCGAGGCCGAGCTGATCACGGTCGCGTTCCCGACCGGCCTCACGGTGACGCTGCCGCGCACGCGCGCCTGTATCGCGCTTCGCCCGCTTTCGACCGAGGCCGAGCTCAAGAAGGTCAAGCTCACGCTCGGCACCTCGGACGAGGCGCCGGCCGAGGCCTGGGCCCGCCGTCATCGCCGCACGCAGGAGAAGGTCTCGTCCGGGCAGGTCGCGGCGCTCGCCGAGGTCGTCCGCGACGGCGTCCAGCACGAGCAGCGCCGCGCAGCGACCGGCAGCGGCACCACGGCCCCGAGCGATCGCCAGCTGTACCTCCAGGCACGCGCGCTTCTCGGCGCCGAGATCGCGCTCTGCCGCGGGATCGAGCAGACCGAGGCCGACGCCTGGATCCTGGCGCAGGTCGCCGAGCCCGTTATCGCCAGCTGAGGGGCTGCCCCCGTTAGGGGCTTCCCGGTTCTGATCTTCGAGCTCGACGCACGCCCACATCGGGACAGCCCCCTGCGGGGGCAGCCCCTCGGACGGGGTTAGTCGTTGCCCATCCGTGGCACACCCCGAAGCGGACGTATCCCGCCGTGACGACAGAGAAACGACACTCCAGCCTGTTCGACCGCTTCGCCGAGGGCGCGTCCGAGTTCGCGAGCCACGCGATCTTCTTCCTCTTCTGCGTGCTGCTCGTCGTGATCTGGCTGCCGAGCTACTTCATCTTCCAGAACCTGAACACGTGGCAGCTCGTGATCAACACGGCGACGACGATCGTCACCTTCCTGATGGTCGCGCTGCTCCAGAACTCTCAGCGCCGTAACGACCACGCTGTCAACCAGAAGCTCGATGCCGTGGCCGACGGCCTCGCCGACCTGATGGAGCACCTTGCGGAGGACGACCGGTCGCTCCTCGCCGACATCGACGACCTGCGAAAGGCCGTCGGCGTGGAGAAGCCGGCGAAAGGCGGCGCGCGCTAGCCGACGATCGCGCGGATCACGACCGTCCACGCCATCGCCGTCGCGAGCAGCACCGCGATGACCCAGAGCGTCGGGATGAGGTCGCCGCCCTCGCACGAGATCCGCAGCTCCGACGAAGCGGGCGGACGGTGGCGAAGGTGCGGGCGGGCCATGACAGGGTGATTCCCGCTGGAGGCTGCTTTCACACGTCCGACGTGGCAACGCTCCGTAGGATCGCGGTCAGCGTCTCGAGCTCTTCGGCCGAGAGACGGCCAAGCCGTGCCGGTGGCCGGCTGAGAACCTCCTCGGCCTGCGTCGCGAGGGTCAGGCCGGCGGCCGTTGCGACCACGAGCTTCACGCGGCGGTCGGTGGGATGCGGCCGCCGTTCGACGAGGCCCACGTGCTCGAGGTCGTCGATCA
>CAIYXH010000161.1 GCA_903930195.1 uncultured Actinomycetes bacterium
AGGTCGCAGGCCTGCCGGGCGTCCCCGCGACCGAGAGCCGCATTCCCGGAGTCATTCCGATGGCTCGGCTCAGCGCCAAGGGCCGTACGAACGCACAGGACCTGCCCCCGAAGGCGCCTGTCCCGAGTGTCCGACGATCACGTACGCGTCGCGAGCGTCCAGTAGCCGCCGAGGCTCTTGACCGACCAGCGCGGCGCCGTGAACTCGGAGACGAAGCTCGGGTCGACGTTGCCGAGCACCACGTACGGCACCGACGCGTCGTCCGCGGTTTGCGCCACGTCAGCCGGGTCGAGGAAGGTCACGTGCCGGGTGAGCTTGCCGCCGAAGAGCAGGAACGCCGGGTCGTCCCCTCCAAGGAGCGCACTGATCGACGCGGCCGGCGGGACGTTGTTGTCGAGGGCATAGAGCGCCTCGCCGGCCCGGCCGTCGTAGGTCTGATCGGCCGCCGAGAGCCGTGAAAGCTGCCACGGGTGGCCGAGCGGCGCCGTCAGCGGCCGCCGCAGGTCGTGGTCGACCACGAGCCACGCCCCGGTCGCCGCGACGACGAGCGTCGCGAGGGCGAAACCGGCGTTGCGGAGCCCTTGCGCCAGGACGGGGATTTCCAGAGCGAACGCCACGATCACGAACCGCGAGAGGAACGGGTTGAAGCGCGACGTCGTTGCGAGCAGCGCGACAAAGAGCGGCAGCGTCAGCGCGAGCGTCCACCGCCGTGCGTCGATGCGGCGGACGGCGAGGAGCAGCGTCAGCACCGACGCGACGAGCAGGACGGCACCGAACGGACCGAAGCCGGCCGTGTCCTCGTCGGCCAAGCGGTTGATGGCCCAGCTCATCGTCCCCGTCGCCGGGAACGCTGTCGTGTTGACCGACATCGGCGCATCGGTCAGCCACGCCCCGGCCCGAACAAGCCGGCAGACGACGAAAACCGCCGCCGGGGCGAGGAACGGCAGCGCGAAGCCGAGCGCGAGCAGTGCGCCGGAGCGGGTCAACCGTCGACGGAGCCAGGCGACGACCACGTAGGCGAGCGCGAGATCGACACCCACCGCGGGGAGCAGCCAGACGAGCCGGTCGCCCCAGCCGGGAAGATCGCCGACGCGATAGAGCACGCCCCAAAAGACGGCGAGGCCGTTCGTCAGGCTCGGCGACATCGTGTTCTCGACGCGGCCGCCGCCGTGTCCGAGCACGTGTCCCGTCTCGGCGAGGTTGAGGATGAAGCTCCAGCTCGCAATCGCGATGCCTGCGACGACCCCGCCTGCTGCGAACGGCACGAAGACGCGGCGACGTCCCAGCAGGGCGAGCACCACGAGGACAGGCAGCACGAGCGCCGTCGTCAGCTTCACCCCCACGCCGACCGCCACGGCGATCCCGGCGAGGGCCGCAACCGCGGGCTCCCCGACGAGCAGCAGCGCGGCGGCGATCGCCGGGAACGACGCAGCCACGAGGTCGTTCTGCGCCGTCGCCGACTCGAGCCCGACGAGCGAGAGCAATGGGAAGAGGAGCGCTGCGCAGGCAGCAGCCCGCAGGCCGAGGCCGAGGCGCGTCACCGTGACGTAGGTCGCGGCGACGATCGCGAGCTCGGCGGAGAGCTGCGGGAACCCCGAGAACGTCGCGCCGCCCCCGAGGACGAACAGATAGAGCAGCTGCAGCTCGGCCCCGGGCTGGAACTCGTTGAGACGGTCGGTCGGGGCGTTCGGGATCCAGTAGAGCCCACCGTGCTGGCGCCACATCGCGACGCGTGTCAGGTGGTAGTTGAGCGAGTCCCAGTTGTTCGGCGGCATCGTGAGCACGAGCACGGCCTCGTAGACGAGCAACGCGCCGACGACGAGGACGAACGCGACGACGACCGGGTCGCGCAGCGCGGCCCGCACGAACGAGACGACTCCCCCGAGAGGAACGGCGGGACGGTCTCGCCGCACCCACACCGCCACCGCGACGACGAGCACGACCGCCTCGGACGTGAGCAGGCCCGTCCGCGTGACCCAGCGCAACGGCGAGAGCGCGAGCACGATCGCCGACAGCTCCGCGAACGCGATCACGTGCATCGCGAGAACGAACACCGAGAGGCGGTCGCTGCGAAGGCTTGCCGCGACGAGGAGCGCCGTGATCGCGAGCACGGCCAGTCCGAGGACGATCAGCACCGCCCGGAGTCTCGCAGAGGCCCAGGCCGTCGACCTCCGCGATCTGACACGCGCAAGGGGTCACGGCTAGAATGGCGAACATGCAGCTGCAGGCCATGAGCGAGGACCCTCTGAGTACGGATGCCCAAATTGCGCCGCCTACTCCCCGTACGCCGGCTGCCGCAGATGCGGCCGCTCCCTCGCATTCGCCGTACCGCCCGTGGGCGGGAAGGCGCGGCCGTCGTGTCGCGCCCGCGCACGCCCGCTGAGCTCACCGCCGCCGGCCTCACGTGGATCCATCTCGACGCTCCGACCGTCGAGGTCGCGCAGCAGCTCGCTGAGCGCTTCGGTTGGCACGCCCTCGATGTCGAGGACGTCATGTCCAAGCGCCAGCGCCCGAAGATCGACGACTACGCCGACGACGGCTACCTCTTCGGCGTCCTCCACTTTCCGGTCTACGACCCGAACGTCCAGCGTCTGAACGCCGGCGAGCTCGACGTCTTCGTCGGGCCGGACTACCTCGTCACGCTCCCGTCGGTCGAGCTTCGGCCGGTCACGCGCCTCTTCCGCCGTTGCGAGGAGGACGAGTCGTTCCGCGAAAGCCTCTTCTCGAAGGGCTCGGGGCGCCTGCTCTACGAGGTGCTCGACGACCTGTTCGACTACTGCTTCCCGATCCTCGACAAGATCGGCCACAAGCTTGACTCGCTCGAGGACGACGTCTTCGAGGGCCGCTCCGACACCGTCGTGCGCGGGATCTCGAACGCGAAGCAGGAGATCATCTCCTACCGCAAGATCATCAAGCCGGAGCGCAGCACACTGCGCCTCCTCGAGCGGCACATCGAGCGCTTCCTGCCCGACGAGCTCGAGCTCTACTTCGACGACGTCGTGGACGCCGCCGAGCGGATCTGGGACATCCTCGACAACTACAAGGAGGTCGTCGAGGCGCTCGAGTCGACCAACGAGGCCGTGATCTCGCACCGCCAGAACGACGTGCTCCGCGTCCTCACCGTCTTCTCGGTCGTCCTGCTCCCGCTCACGCTGATCACCGGCTTCTTCGGCATGAACGTCAAGTTCCCGGGTTTCGACACCGCCTGGGCCTTCTGGACGATCTTCGGCGGCATGTGGGCCGCTCTCATCGGCCTGCTCTCGTTCTTCCGCTACAAGCGCTGGCTGTAGCGCCTACGACCGGCTGCGGTCGTAGGCAGCGCCGAGCAACGCGACAGCTTCCTCGATCGTCTCCGGCCCGACGGCGCCGAACGAGAGCCGCATGGTGTTCGCGAGCGCGCCGAGCGCGGCCCCCGAGACGGCTTCGACGCCCGCGTCCGCCAGGATCACGCGGCCGTCCGTGCCGGGCGGGAGCGTGACCCACAGATAGAGCCCGCCCTCCGGATGTGACCAGCTCGCGTCGCCCAGGTGCCGGTCGAGTGCTGCGTCCATCGTGTCGCGGCGCAGCTTCAGGCCCTCGCGCACACGGTTGAGCTGCTGCTCCAACCCTCCGCGGCGCAGATAGTCGAACACGATCGCCTGGGCGAGCAGCACCGGGGCGATGTAGGTGTCGTTCGCGTCGGTCGCGAGCGTCCGCGACTGCTCCTCGGAGACCACGAACCAGGCGACGCGAAGACCCGGCGCGAGGATCGGGGAGAACGACGCGCTGTAGACGGTCTCCTTCCCGGACAGGTCGAACAGCGTCGGCAGCCGCTCGCCTTCGACGCGGGTGAGTCCGTAGCTGTCGTTCTCGACGACGACTGTCCGGATCCGGTCGCTGAGCCGGTGTGCGTGGCGGAGGACGTCGAGCAGATGCTGCCGGCGCTCGAGCGTCATCGAATACCCGGTTGGGTTCTGGAACGTCGGCATCGTGTAGAGGAAGTCTGGGACGCCGTAGCTCCCCGTGTAGGTCGCGAACTCGTCGGTGTCGAGGCCGTCCGGGTAGATCGAGATCGGGACCATCGTCGCGCCGGCGCCGAGCAGGAGCTGCTGGGCGCGGTCGTGGATCGGATACTCGGCCGCGACCCGCTTGCGCTGCACGTGCGCCCCGACGAGGAGGCCAAAGCCCTGCAGCCAGCCGTTCGTGAGCACGACCCGGAACGGATGGACGCCGAACCACTCGCCGATCAGCTCGCGCAGCGGCGTGTAGCCCGCCCCCGTGCCGTAGGAGAGGATCGTGCGCCCGTCCCCCGCGAGCACAGCTGCCGCGCAGTCCGCGAGCTCCTCGGCAGGCAGGAGCGCAGGATCGATGCCGTCGCCGGCGAGGGAGAGTGTCTCCACGGTCTCAGCCTAGTTAACGACTGTGGGCCCGTCTCCGGGCCCACAGTCGCAATGCTCGGCGTCAGGGTCTACGCGACGCCTGCAGCCTTGAGGGTCGCGCGAACGCGGCCCGATGTGAACGGCGCCTCGGTCATGCGCACGCCGGTTGCGTCGAAGAACGCGTTGGCGATTGCACCGATCACCGGGCACGTCGGCGGCTCGCCGGCCCCAAGACAGGGCTGGTCGGTCCGGTCGACGATGACGGTGGTCACCTGCGGCGCGTCCTTGAACCGGAGGATCGGGTAGGTCACCCAGTCCGTGGACGTCACGTGGTTCGTGTTGAACTGGACCTCTTCCAGAAGTGCACGGCTCGTACCCTGGATCAGGTTGCCGAGCATCTGGTTGTCGATCAGGTTCGGGTTGACCGTGAGACCGTGATCCTCGGCTGCATAGAGATGCGTGACCGAGAGCTTGCCGGTCTTCACGTTCACCGAGACGTCCGCGACGACAGCGGCGTACGCACCACCGTGGTGGCTGTTCGCCATGCCGCGACCCGTCTTGATGTTCCCCTTCGCGATCTGGGAGCCCATCACCTTCGGCTGCCAGTTCGCCGCGGTTGCGGCGGCCTGGAGCACGGCGGCCCAACGCTGACCGTCGAGGTCGGTGTTCATGTTCTTGAGACGGAACGCGAGCGGATCCATCCCCGCCGCGGTCGCGAGCAGGTCCATCGTCTGCGCGTCGGCCAGCGTCGTCTGCTGGGCACCAGGGCCGCGAAGCGCTCCGCTGTGGAAGATGCCCTGCGTCGGGATGATGCCCTTGCTCGTGATGCGGTAGTTCTTGGTCGAGACCTGCATCCACGGGGAGAGGTTCTCGGCCACCGCGCCGCCACCGGCGATCGTGGTCGGCAGTGCATTCGCCGCCGTAGCGCCGGGGCCGGTCGTACCGAGGAGCTCACGGGCCGTATAGAGGCTCGTACCGCCCTGGCCGAAGCCGGTCGCGTCGTACGCGGTCATCATGCCGTTCGCGTCGATCCCGGCCCGCATGTCGTACATGATCGCGGGTGCGTAGTGCGTCCAGCCCTGCTCGTCCCACCGCATGAACTGCAGGCGGACGGGAGCGCCGACGGCCTTCGACATGATGCAGGCCGACTCGGCCGTGTCGAAGGCGACCATGCCGTTGCCGTACGAGGCAGAGCCCTCGTAGAAGAGGCAGCGGATGTTCTGCGCCGGGATCGGCGAGAGCACGTTGATCAGGTCGTTGACGAGGTTCGGGATGTTCTGCGTGTTCGACCAGACGGTCGCCCGATCCGAGCGGACGTCTGCAACTGCGCAGCTCGGGCCGATCGGCACGTGCGCCTGGTAGTGGTGCTTCGCCGTGAACGAGACGGTGTGCGCACTCGTCGCGAGCGCGGCATCGACGTTGCCGATGTTCGCGCTGACCTTGGCCGCGATCTGGCCCGACGAGTCGAGCTGCCGGTAGTGCGACCAGATGTTGCCGTCACCCGGAAGGATCGGGTTCGTGTTCCAGACGACCTTGAGCTGCGCGGCCGCCTGGATCGCGTCGTACTCCTTCGGCGCAACGACGCCGAGGAAGTTGTTGATTTGCACGACCTTCGCGTTCGGGATGTGCGCGATCGACGTCTCGTCGACGCTGACCGGCACGTTCGAGTTGTAGAGATAGGCACCCTGCCCGCGCGGACGCACGATGCGGCCGTGGAGCATGCCCGGGACGCGGATCAGGTGGACGTAGATGTACCCACCGTTGACCTTCGCCGGGATGTCGATGCGCGAGACGACGTCCCGCTTGTTGACCATCGAGTAGTTCGCGATCGGCTTGGTGATGCCCTGGCCGGGGTTCGCGAGCGCAGCGGCCGTGGCCGTCGCACCGGCGATCTTCGTCGCGAGCAGCTTGCCACCGACGAGCTGGCCGAACGTGGCGGACTTGCCGCCACCCGAGACCGTCCCCTTCGAGATGGTCAGCGAGCCCGCGGCGACGCCGAACTGCGAGGCGGCGACATTGAGGATCGCCTGCCGTGCCGTTGCAGCAGCAAGGCGGATGGCCTGGCCGGTGCCCGACATCGCGTTGGAGCCGCCCTCGCCGCCGGTGTTGGCGGCGACCCACGAGTCGACGACCGTGTTGAGCGCATGGCCACTGGCGTCGTACTTCGACTGCCCGTAGCGCATCTGGCTCATGTCGGCGTCGAGCTCCTCGGCGGCGACCTCGAGGAAGCCGGTCGTGATGCCGTTGCCAACCTCGATCTTGCTCTGGGTCAGCGTGACGGTGTTGTCGGCACCGAACGTGAACCACGAGTCGGTCTGCGAGAGATCGGGCAGGTAGCCGGCCGGCGACGGCGCAGCCGCCGCGCTTGCCTTACCTGCCGTGAGCGCGCCGGCGAGGCTGAAGCCGACGACGAGCGCGCCGCTCCCCTTGACGAACGACTTGCGGGAGAACTCCTTCTCATGCATGAAACCTGTCATCTCTACGCACCGCCCTTCGCAATGACGCTCGCGGCCTGCTGGATCGCCGTGAGGATCCGCGGATAGGTACCGCAGCGGCAGAGGTGCCCGTTCATGGCCGTCCGGATCTGATCCTCGGTCGGCTTCTTCGTCGTCGCGAGCAGGTCGGCAGCCTGGATCATCATGCCGTTCTGGCAATAGCCGCAATGCGGCACCTGAACGTCGATCCACGCCTGCTGCAGCGGATGGAGCTGGGGAGACGCAGCACTCGTGCCGCGCTCCTTCGCCCACAGACCGGGCAGACCTTCCAAAGTCGTGACTTGCTTGCCGGACACCGCAGCAACCGGGGTCACACAGCTGCGGATCTCCTTCCCGTTCAGCAGCACCGAGCAGGCACCACACTGCGCAAGCCCGCAACCGAAGCGCGGGCCGTGCAGATGGAGCTCGTTGTGCAGGACGTACAGGAGCGGCGTATCAAGGCTTGCCGAAACACCATGTGACAGGCCATTGACGTTGATCTTGAGCTTGCTCGCCATTCCCCCTCCATTCGAAGAATTGCTTTGTCGTGGTAGCTACCCAACTGGTTGCATGCACGATTAAAACGTGCCGCGACCGCCCACCAGCGTACGCCAACTGACGGTCAGACCTCAATAGTCACTGAACTATTCCTGTCGGACACCTGTTCGGGCGTCGACCGACGTGCTCAGGCAGTGACGTGGAAGTAGTGGCTCCGCGTCCCGAGAGTCGCGTAGTAGAGCCACTGGCCGGCCAAAAGCGTGACCTTGATCGTCTTCGTTCCGGTGAACGCGACGCCGCTCGCGGCGATCGGATCGGACTCCACCCCACGCAGCGTGAAGCCGTCCTTTTTGGTCGAATCGTGGACGACGAGGGTGTATCTCCCGGTCTCGAGCTTCGAGACGACCTTGCCGGACGCGAGCCGGAGCGTCGTCCCCGTCTTCGTCACCGTCCCCACGAGCGTGCCGCGGGCGACCGTGGCGGCCTTCGACCCAGTCTTGGACGCAGTCGCGGTCCCGGTCTTCGTCCCGACCGGGCTGCCGCTTCCCGTGGAGCCCGCGCCCGTCGAGCCCGGGGTCGTGTTCGTCCCGGTTCCGGGCGGTGCCGACCCGACCAGCGTCCCGGAGGTCGAGAAGTACTCCGGGGGCAGGTTCGGGTTGACCGCGTCGCTGTAGCTGTAGACGGAGTTCGGCTGGAAGGTCACGTAGTACGAGTCCTCCGAGTCGGCACCCTCGTCGTTCGTCGTGCGCAGGTCGACGCCCGGGCCGGAGAGGTGAAAGGTCATCGAGCCGATCTCGGCGGTGTCGTCGACGACGATCGCGTAGTAGCCGGCCGGGATGACCTGTCCTGGAGGCGACGGAGAGCCGAGCGGCGCCCCGCTTGCCGTCGTCATCGTGAACGTGTTGTCCTGGGCGAACTTCGCGTTGAGCAGCGCCGTGTCGGCAAACGCGCCGGCGGCGTGGAACGTCACGCCCGCAACGACGGCGACGAGGGCGACCGGCAGGCGCAGGCGGCTCATGCGGTGACCGTGAACGGGTGGTTCTTCGTCCCGAGCACGCCGTAGTAGCTCCACTGCCCGGCCGTGAGCGTCACGGTGACGGTCTTCTTGCCCGTGAACCCGACGCCGCTGAGCTCGCGCGTGTTGCCCTTGAGCGACTGGAGCGCGAGTCCGTCCTTGCTCGTCGAGTCGGCGATGGTGACCGTGTACCGCCCCGCCTTCAGGCTCTTGACCGCCTTGCCGGCCTTCGTCAAGGTGACGTTGCCGATGCCGCTGACCGTCGCGCCGAGGGCACCGCGACTGACGACGGGCGCGGCCGGCTTGGCGGCCTTCGAGCCGACGACGTCGGTGCTGCCCGTGGAGGTCGTCTGGGTCGCCGTGCCGGCGCCCGCCTGGCCCGCTCCGGTCCCACCGGTCGTGCCGCCGCTGGCTGCGGTCGAGAAAAAGGTACTCGGCGAGGTGGAGTTCCGGGCGTCGTGGAAGCTGTAGGACGCGCTCGGCTGGAAGGTGGCGTAGTCGCCGATCGTCGTCTCCTCTCCCCCGCTCATGTCCTCCTGGAGCGTCACTCCGGGGCCGCTGAGCTGGAAGGTCATGTCCTTCACGTTCGCCGTGTCGTCGAAGAGGATCTCGTAGGTGCCCGGGGTGATCACGGTTCCCGGCGGGCTCGCCGAGCCGACGGGGGTGCCGTTCGCCGCCGTCATCGTGAACGTGTGATTCCCGTTGAAGGTGACGTAGAGCATCTGCGTCGTGTCCGTCCGGCCGGCGGTCGCGACCGGCGCGAGTGCGGCGAGTGCCCCCGCGGACAGTGCGAACGCTGCCGTCGTACAGAACGCAACGCTGCGGATCCGATCCATCATCGTGAGGCTTCCATCCTTCCGGCGACATGCGACGGAGGTCGAATTCGAAGGTAGCGCCGTTGCCGCGAAAGCGTCAAGCTCTGCGCCGCCCTGCCGGATTAACGTCCCGAGAACGATGGTGGGCCCGTCTCCGGGCCCACCGTCACTCCTGCGCTTACCGTCGGTGACGCTTACGCGACGCCTGCCGCCTTGATGACCGCGCGGACACGTGCCGCCGTCATCGGTGCGCTCCGGATGCGCAGACCTGTCGCATCGAAGAACGCGTTGGCGATCGCAGCGGCTGCCGAGGTGAGCGGCGGCTCGCCCGAGCCCGAGACGAAGACGCCGCTTGCGGCGACCGTCGACGTGGCGGTGCTCGCGCCGTTCGCCTGCAGCGTGCCGGTGTTGACCGCCGGAATGTCCGTCCGCTGGATGAACTCGACATCGACCTTCGGCGAGTCCGCGAAGCGCAGGATCGGGTAGGTCACCCAGTCGAGCGTGTTCACGTTGGTCTTGTTGAAGCCGACCTCCTCGAAGAGGCCACGGCTCACACCCATGATCACGCTGCCGATGCCCTGGTTGACTGCACCGTCAGGGAAGACGGTGAAGCCCGTGTCCTGGGCGCAGTAGACGTGAACCGGCGTGATCTTGCCGGTCTTCATGTTCACCGAGATGTCGATGACGTTGCAGACCATCGTGTTCGCGAACGTGCCGAGCGCGATGCCCCGGCCGGTGCGGACGTTGCCGGTCTGCTTGACCGAGTTGGCGACCTTCGGCTGCCAATTCGACATCTGCGCGGCCTTGACGACCACGTTCTTCCAGCGGTCCCACGTGAGTGCGGTGAGGCCGTTGGCCATATCGGACGCGTTCGTCGCGATGTTCTGCAGACGGAACTGGTACGGGTCCATCTTGGCCGCATACGCGAGCTCGTCGACGAACTGCTCGTACGCGAACGTCGTCTGCGGGGCGTTCGGCGCCCGCAGCGACGCGGTCTTGAGGTAGTTGTTCTGCAGCGGCATCGACTTCACGATCACGCGGCGGTTCTTCAGGTTGTACTGCGTGCCGTTGTTCGCCGTGTCGCTCGCACCCGAGGTCGAGTACGTGATGCCGACGCTCTTCTGCGTCAGACCGATCTGCAGCTCCGGCGGGGAGATCGAGCCGGCCGGGATACTGAACGTGGTGTCGTCGGTCGCAACGATGTTGCCGGCCGCGTCGACGCCGCCCCGCAGGTCGTGCATGAACGCCGGGCCGTAGTTGTCCCAGCCCTGCTCGTCCCAGCGCATGAACTGCACGCGAACCGGGGCACCGGCAAGCTGCGACATGATCGCCGCCGCCTCCGCGGTGTCGGCCTGCGGCGAGGAGCCGTAGCAGCTCGAGCCCTCGTAGTAGCTCGCCCGCACCTGGTTCACGGTGAACCCGAGCACGTTCGCCACGGAAGTGCGGACGCCGTAGAGGTTCTGGGCGTTCGAGTAGACACGCGCACCGTTCGCGGTCACGTCGGCAACCGAGCAGCTCGGGCCGATCGGGAAGTGACCGTTGTACGGGTACGTGTACGTCGCCGACAGGGAGACAGCCGCACCGGCGATCGCCGTGTCGACATTGCCGGCCGAGTAGGCGATGCGCGCCGGAGCCTGGCCGGCCTTGTCGAACTGACGCATCTGCGCCCAGATCCCGCCGCTCGTTGCAAGCGTCGGCATCGGAGCCCACTTGACCTTGAGCTGCGCAGCAGCCTGGATCGCGTCGTACTCCTGCGGCGCGACGACACCCAGGAAGTTGCCCGTCTGGATGATCTTCGCGTTCGGGATGTGCGCGATCGACGAGGCGTCGACCGAGAGGATCGGCACGTTGACGCCGTCGTAGACGCCGCCCTGACCGCGCGGACGCACGATGCGGCCGTGGATCATGCCCGGGACCTTGATGTTGTGGACGTAGGTGTACGTCCCGTTCACCTTGGCCGGGATGTCGACCCGCGGCGGGTTCGCGCTGGCGACACCGACGAGCTTGTAGTCGCCGACCGCCTTGACGAGACCGCCCGGGGCACCCGGCGCAATGCCGGTGCCGTGCGTCGCGTACGAACCGGCCGTCAGACCGGTGACGGGAGGCGTGTAGGCACCGCCCGCGAGGCCGTAGGTCGTCGGGATCGTGGCCTGGATCAGCTTGCCGCCGAGCAGCGCGCCCGCGGTGGTGGTCTTGCCGCCGCCGGAGATCACGCCGTTCGAGATCGAGAGCGAGGACGCAGCCACACCCAGGTTCGTCGCAGCAAGGCCGAGCAGCGTCTGCCGGAACGCAGCAGCAGCGGCACGGTAGGCCTTACCCGTCGTCTGAATCGACTGGCTCCCGACCGTCGAGCCCGAGTACGGGGTGATGTCGGTGTCGTTCTCGATGATCCGCATCAGCGACATCGGATGGTCGATCTCCTCGGCCACGATCATCGCGAGGCCGGTCGCCGAGCCCTGACCGAGCTCGACCTTGCCGAGCTTCACCGAGACGGAGTTGTCCGCGTGGATCGAGAACCACGAGTCCATCTGGTTCGGGTCGAACGGCCCGTACGAGCTGTACTGGTTCGGATCGTTCTTGAGATCCGGGTTCGCGAGCTGGTCGATCGTCGCCGCGTTCGCCTTGCCGGCCATGCCGGCGAGGCTGAAGCCGACGACGAGCGCGCCGCCGCCCTTGACGAACGACTTCCGCGAGAACTCCTTCTCATGCATGAAACCTGTCATGTCTACGCACCGCCCTTTGCAATGACTGCCGCGGCCTGCTGAATCGCCGTGAGGATGCGCGGGTAGGTGCCGCAGCGGCAGAGATGTCCGTTCATGGCCGTCCGGATCTGATCCTCGGTCGGCTTCTTCGTCGTCGCGAGCAGGTCCGCGGCCTGGATCATCATCCCGTTCTGGCAGTAGCCGCAATGCGGCACCTGAACGTCGATCCATGCCTGCTGCAGCGGGTGCAGCTGCGGGGAGGCCGCGCTGGTGCCGCGCTCCTTCGCCCACAGGCCCGGGAGACCCTCGAGCGTCGTGACCTGCTTGCCCGATACGGCAGCAACCGGGGTGACGCAGGAGCGGATCTCCTTGCCGTCGAGCAGCACCGAGCACGCACCGCACTGCGCGAGACCGCAGCCGAAGCGCGGGCCATGCAGGTGCAATTCGTTGTGTAGGACGTACAAAAGCGGGGTATCAAGGCTCGCGGACACCCCGTGGGACAGTCCGTTCACCGAAATCTTCAGCTTGCTTGCCATTCCCCCTCCATTCGG
The DNA here is from genome assembly GCA_903930195.1 of uncultured Actinomycetes bacterium. Taxonomy (GTDB): domain Bacteria; phylum Actinomycetota; class Thermoleophilia; order Gaiellales; family Gaiellaceae; genus PALSA-600. The sequence goes on from CAIYXH010000161.1 coordinate 12,414, forward strand.
AGAAGTGCATTGTCGTGGTAGCTACCAAGCGAATGCAGAGCATGTGAACATGCTGCAGTCGGAGTCAGCGTA
>CAIYXH010000162.1 GCA_903930195.1 uncultured Actinomycetes bacterium
CCGATGCCGGTGTCCTCGACCTCGAGCACCGCCAGGTCGCCCTCGCGGCGCACGCGGGTCGTGACCGTGCCGCCCGCCCGGGTGAACTTGAGGCCGTTCGAGACGAGGTTCGCGACGAGCTGGCCGAGGCGCTCGCGGTCGCCGCGCACGCGCACGTCGTCGCTCGACTCGAGGTCGAGCGCGACCTCGCGCGACCGTGCGACTGCCATCGCCGACTCGACGGTCTCGGCAACGACGTCGTTCAGCGAGATCCCCGGCTGCACCTCGAGCTGGAGGCCGCTCGCGTCGAGGCGGGCGACGAAGAGCAGGTCGCCGACGAGACGCTGAAGCCGCTCGGAGCTCCGATGGACGATCGCGAGGAACCGCTGCTGGTCCTCGCTCAGCTCGCCGGCCTCGCCGTCGCGGACCATCTCGAGGAAGCCCATCATCGAGGTGAGCGGCGTGCGGAGCTCGTGCGAGACCGTGGCGACGAAGTCGTCCTTGAGCCGGTCGAGCTCGCGCTCCTGGGTGACGTCGCGGAGCGTCCAGATCCGGCCGACCAGGTCGCCGCCCCCGTCGGTCACCGGCGAGGTGAAGCCGATGAAGACGCGGTAGGGGTCGAACAGCTCGAACTCGTCGGCCGACGGATCCTCGGGGTGGGACTGGAGCCGCTCCATCGTCTCGCGGAAGCGCTCCTTGTCGGTGACCTTGTCCTCGATCGAGAGCAGCTGTTCGATCGCACTGCCGCGGCGGTTCATCCCGAGCTCGTCGGCCAGCCGCAGGAGCGGCCGGTTGACGATCTGCACCCGCCCGTCGAGGTTCGTGAGCGCGATGCCGTCGACGGTCGAGTCGAGCACGGCCCGGAGGACGGTGGTCAGGCGCGTGAGGTCGCGGTTCTGCCCCGCGAGCTCGCGTTGCTGGTCCTCGATCGCGTCCGCCATCGAGTTGAAGTCGTCGGTGAGCTCGCCGATCTCGTCGAGGCCGCCCGGCGGCACCCGGTGCGCGTAGTCGCCCGCGGCGAGCCGCGTGGTCGCGGAGGCGACCGTGCGGATCGGGTCGACGACGCGCCGCGCGATGTAGATCGAGAAGAGCGCGATCAGGAAGAGCGAGCCGCCGAGACCTGCGCCGCCGAGGGCGATCGCGTACCGCTCGGTGCGGTCGGCCCGGGCCCGCGAGGCGTCGGAGCGCTCCTGCTCGTCGTGGTCCAGCTGGTTGAACTCCTGCCGGAGATTGTCGATCTGACGCTCGCCGCTCGGGCTGAGGACAACCGTTTGGGCCTTCTCCGGGCTCTGCGCCGCGGCCGCGATCACGAGCGTGGCCCACGTGTCGAGGTAGGTGGAGACGTTCTTCCGCACCTTCTTCGCGAGCACGACCCGGTTGGGATCGCCGGCCGAGAGCGCGACGAGGTTGTTCGACGCGCTCGGGAAGCGTTGGCTCGCGCTCTCGAGCCGGCCGAGGAAGACACCCTTCTTGGTGATCGTGTACCGGCGGGCGTCGGCCTCGAGGTCGAGCACCATCGTCTCGAGCCGGTTCGATGCGGCGATGATCTTCTCCGAGTGACCGCGCTCGTTCGACTGGTTCCGCAGCTGCAGGATCGTGACGATCAGGATCACGAAGGCTGCGCCGATCAGCACGGCAAGTGCCGTGCTTGCGACGAACATTCTCCTTCGTAGGCCGCGGCTCATCCCAACTCCTCTTGAATACATCCCGCCCATGGCCATCGTAATCGCCTCAGGTTTGAAAAAGGACGTCGGCGGCGAGCCGCTGTTCGACGGTGTCTCGTTCAAGGTCGAGCGCACCGACCGTCTCGCGCTCGCCGGAGCGAACGGCGCGGGCAAGACGACCCTGCTCCGCGCCCTCGCCGGCGAGACCTCACTGCAGGGCGGCGAGCTCGCGTGGGAGAAGGGCGCCCGCGTCACGTTGCACGACCAGCGGCCGCCCGCATCGAGCGACGCACCCCTCCGCGACTACGTCCTGGCGGGCACCGCCGACCTGGCCGCGATCGAGCGGGAGCTCCGCGACCTCGAGCAGCTGATGGCCGGCGGTGCCGAGGACGCGAAGACGCTCTCGCGCTACGCGACGGCCCAAGAGCGCCTCGAGCACGCCGGCGGCTACAACTGGCGCGACCGCGCCGGGGCGGTGATCCGCGGGCTCGGCTTCACCGACGACGACCTGGAGCGGCCGCTCCAGACCTTCTCGGGGGGCGAGCTGACCCGCGCATCGCTCGCCCGCGCGCTCGCGGCCCAGCCCGACCTGCTCCTGCTCGACGAGCCGACGAACCACCTCGACATCGAGTCGCTCGAGTGGCTCGAGGAGCTGCTGCGGACGCTCGACGCGGCCGTGATCCTCGTGGCCCACGATCGCTGGTTCCTCGAATCGGTGACGACGGCCGTGCTCGAGCTCGACCGTGGCCGCTCGACGTACTTCCCCGGCCAGTGGCACGTCTGGCGGAAGGAACAGGCGGCGCGGGCGCAGCACCTCGCGCGCACGGCCGAGCGCGAGGCGGACGAGATCGAGCGTATCGAGCACTTCGTCGAGCGCTTTCGGGCCAAGGCGACGAAGGCGAAGCAGGCGCAGTCGCGGCTCAAGCAGCTCGAGAAGCTCAAGGCGAATCGCGTCGAACTGGGGCCGGGTCCCCGCCGGACGCTCGGCTTCGAGTTCCTCAAGCCGAAGCGGTCCGGCCGCGTCGTGCTCGAGGCGGAGGGGCTCGAGGTGCGGGCCGGGGACAAGCTCCTCCTCGACGGCACGGGCTTCATCCTCGAGCGCGGCGAGCATCTCGCGCTCGTCGGCCCGAACGGCGCCGGCAAGACGACTCTCCTCGAGACGATCCTCGGCCGCCGGCCGCCCTCGGCAGGGAAGATCCGCCTCGGCCACGACGTCGAGGTCGCCTACTTCTCCCAACACGAGGCCGAGCTCGACGAGCGCGGCTCGGTGCTCGACGCCACCGTCGCGGCGACCGGCCTGCGGCGGCCCGAGGCGCAGTCGCTCCTCGGCAAGTTCCTCTTCTCCGGCTGGGACGCCCACGAGAAGCCCGTCACGGCGCTCTCGGGCGGCGAGCGCCGCCGGCTCGCCCTCGCGCACGTCGTCGCGAGCGGCGCCAACTTCATCGTCCTCGACGAGCCGACGAACCACCTCGACCTCGAGAGCCGTGAGTCGCTCGAAGCGGCGCGTGCTGCTCGCTGCCGCGCTCGTGCGCGATCCCGACCTGTTGGTCCTCGACGAGCCGACGAACCACCTCGACCTGGAAGCGATCACGCGCCTGGAGGAGGCGCTGCTGCGCCGCCGCGGCACGCTCGTCTTCGTCACCCACGACCGCAGCTTCCTGCGCGGCCTGGCCACGCGCATCCTCGATCTCGACC
>CAIYXH010000163.1 GCA_903930195.1 uncultured Actinomycetes bacterium
ACACCTATTTCGAGGCGGAGATCTATGTGCTGTCCAAGGAGGAAGGCGGGCGACACACGCCGTTCTTCAACGGCTACCGGCCGCAGTTCTACTTCCGCACGACGGACGTGACCGGCTCGATCAAGCTGCCGGACGGCCAGGAGATGGTCATGCCGGGCGACAACACGAACATGGAGATCGAGCTCGGACAGCCGATCGCCATGGACGAAGGTCTGCGCTTCGCCATCCGCGAGGGTGGCCGCACCGTCGGCGCCGGCGTCGTCACGAAGATCATCAAGTAGCGAGTCGCGAGAGAAGCTGAGAGACACCATGGCGCAGGGGAAAATCCGGATCCGCTTGAAGGGCTACGACCACCAGCAGCTGGATCGGTCGGCCCAGCAGATCGTCGACACCGCTCAGCGGAGCGGTGCGACGATCACTGGGCCGGTCCCCCTGCCCACGGAGAAGAACGTGTACTGCGTGATCCGCAGCCCGTTCAAGGACAAGGACTCACGCGAGCACTTCGAGATCCGCACGCACAAGCGGCTGATCGACATCTTGAGCCCGACGCCCAAGACGATCGACCAGCTCATGCGGCTCGACCTTCCTGCCGGTATCGATATCGAGATCAAGCTCTAAGTGATCTCGATCAATGACACAGTGAAATCAAGCTCGAAAATGAACAGCCTTGTAAAGACGATCAGTGCAGGTGACCGGTAATGGCCAAGGGCATCCTCGGTAGAAAATTGGGCATGACGCAGGTCTTCGACGAGGAGACCGGATCGGTGACCGCGGTGACAGTGATCGCCGCCGGTCCGTGCCCGGTCGTCCAGGTGAAGGCCGACGCGACCGACGGCTACGACGCCGTGCAGCTCGCCTACGACGCGGTGCCGGAGCGGAAGCTCTCGAAGCCGGAGCTCGGGCATCTGAAGCGCCACAACGTCGAGCCGCACCGGATGCTCGTCGAGTTCCGCGGCCCGATCGACGGCGCCGTCGAAGGCGAGTCGGTCACGGTCGAGGTCTTCGCCCCCGGCGACAAGATCAAGGTCGCCGGCATCGGTCAGGGCAAGGGCTTCCAGGGCACGATCAAGCGCCATAACTTCAGCAGCGGCCCTCGCGGCCACGGCTCGCACAACGTCCGCGCCCCGGGTTCGATCGGCGCGTCGGCGACGCCGTCCCGCGTGATGAAGGGCATCAAGCTTCCGGGCCAGATGGGTGGCAAGCGCGTCACGCAGCTCGGCCTCAAGGTGCATGCGATCGACGTGGAGCAGAACCTGCTGCTCGTCGAAGGCTCGATCCCGGGCCCGAAGAACGGCTTCGTGGAGGTGCGCGGCTAATGGCGCTCAAGGCAGCGTTCATCGGCGGCAGCGCCGCCAAGGACGTCTCGCTCGACGAGGCGATCTTCGGCGTCGAGGTCAAGCCGCATCTCGTGCACGAGGCCGTGCGCGCCGAGGCCAACGCGGCCCGCTCCGGCACGTCCGCGACGAAGAGCCGCGGCATGGTCTCCGGCGGTCGCGCGAAGCCGTGGCGCCAGAAGGGCACCGGCCGCGCCCGTCAGGGCACGATCCGTGCCGCCCAGTTCGAGGGCGGCGGTCACGCCTTCCGCAAGGATCCCCGCCAGTTCATCCAGAAGGTGAACCGCAAGGCTGCGCGCGCTGCGCTCCGCTCCGCGCTTGCCAGCCACGCCGGCTCGGGCACGTTTGCCCTCGTCGGCGCCGACACCTTCGCCGAGCCGTCGACCAAGGCTGCCGCCGAGCTCATCGCCAAGGCTCAGCTCACCCTTCCGCTGGTGCTCGTCTGCACCGAGGAAGAGGCGACGCTCGCCAAGTCCTTCCGCAACCTCCAGCGGGTCGCGATCGTCGGGCCGTCGGAGCTCGAGGTCGGCGCCATCGTCTGGGCGCGCACGCTCGTCGTGAGCGAGGCCGCGTTGCCGATCATCGAAGCGAGGGCTCGCTAATGCACGCGTCGCAGATCGTGCTCGCTCCGGTCGTCTCGGAGAAGAGCTATGCCGGGGCCGCTGACGGCACCTACACCTTCCGCGTCCACCAGGACGCGCACAAGCTGCAGATCCGCCAGGCTGTCGAGGAGCTCTTCGACGTCAAGGTCGACCGGGTCAACGTGATCAAGGTGCAGGCGAAGCCGAAGCGCCGCGGGCAGATCAAGGGAACCCGGCAGGGCTGGAAGAAGGCCGTCGTCTCGCTCAAGCCCGGCCACACCATC
>CAIYXH010000164.1 GCA_903930195.1 uncultured Actinomycetes bacterium
CGAGGCGATCTCCTTCACGCCACTCGAGGAGACGAAGCTGACCTGCGGGCTCGCCATCACGTAGACCGTCTCGATCTCGGGGGCGAGCGTCCGGTTGAGCTGGTTCATCTGGAACTCCCACTCGAAGTCCGAGATCACGCGCAGGCCCTTGACGATCACCTTCGCGTCCCAGCGGCGGGCGAAGTCGACGACGAGCTCCTTGAACAGGTCGACCTCGACGTTCGGGACGTCGGCGAGCGCCTCGCGGAGCAGGTCGAGGCGCTCCTCGATCGAGAACGCAGGCGTCTTGTGCTGGGGCGTGCGCACCACGCCGACCACGATGCGGTCGAAGATCTTTGCGGCGCGGCGGATCACGTCGATGTGCCCGTTCGTGACGGGGTCGTACGTTCCGGGGCAGATTGCGGTGATCACAGCCGGAACAGCGTAAGCCGTGCGGAGCCGTAGCGGCGCGAGGTCGTCTCCGTCAGGCCCTCGAGAACGGGCTCGGTGCGGGCGGCCGTCTGCAGGACGAGCAGGCCGTGGGGCGCGAGCAGCGCCGGTGCGCGGCGGGCCAGCGAGGCGAAGTCGACCTGGTCGTAGGGCGGGTCGGCGAGGATCAGGTCGTAGGTTCCGCGGTCGCTCCCGAGCGCACGGACGGCGTCCATGCAGAGGACGGTGCCGTCGAGCTTCAGCTTCGTCAGGTTCGCGTCGATCGTCGTGCACGCCTCGCGGCCCACGTCGACGAAGACGGCGCGGGCGGCGCCACGCGAGAGCGCTTCGAGCCCAAGCGCGCCGGAGCCGGCGTAGAGGTCGAGCACGACGGCGTCGTCGACGGGGCCGATCAGGTTGAACGCAGCCTCACGGACGAAGTCCGAGGTCGGTCGCGTCGCCATGCCTTTGGGGGCCTCGATCCGATGGCCCTTCCGGCTGCCGGCGATGATCCGCATCGGGGAGAGATTACGGAGCGGGGCGGCACGACGATGCGGGCAACAGTGGACGGCTGTCGTCAGCGCCGAAGACCGGATTCGAACCGGCATCTGGACAGTGGACAGCTGCCCGCTCTACCAATTGAGCTCCTCCGAGGCCGTGGCTCAGGCGTAGTCGGCAGGCACGCGGGCCGCCAGATGTCTCGCAAAAGCGTGGCCGGAGGGCCGGACCGCGTGCGTTACACATCCGTTACCAATGACTGGCACCGAGGCGAACGTCGCGATGTCCCTGCATCCGCTCGTATTCTTGGCGCTCCAGCACATGCTCTCGAGCGATGACTGGCATCGGGACTGGGCCCGCAGCGACGTGGCCGGGTCAGGCGGCGAGATCGCCGGACTCGAGCACGCGGTCGGCCTCGTCGTGCCAGGGGCCGTCCTGCGGCGCGAGCTCGACGGCGAGGGCGCGGGCGCGTTCGAGGAGCTTGCGGTCGGAGCGCAGGCGGGTGAAGCGCAGGTCGGAGAGCCCCGACTGGCGGGTGCCGAAGAACGAGCCCTCGCCGCGGAGCTCGAGGTCGCGCTCGGCGAGGTCGAAGCCGTCGGTCGTCGCGACGAGCGCTTCGAGGCGGGCGGTGGCGATCTCGTTCAGCTCGCCCTTCGGCCGCGAGACGAGCAGGCAGTACGATTGCTCTGCCCCGCGCCCGACGCGGCCGCGGAGCTGATGGAGCTGCGCGAGGCCGAACCGGTCGGCCTCCTGGACGATCATGATCGTCGCGTTCGGGACGTCGACCCCGACCTCGATCACCGTCGTCGCGACGAGGACGTCGAGCTCGCCCTCCTTGAACGCGCGCATCGTCTCGCGCCGCTCGGCCGCCTTCAGCTTCCCGTGGAGCAGGCCCACGCGGTAGCCCGCGAGCTCCTGGGCGGCGAGCCGCTCGACGAAGCGTGCGTAGCCCTCGAGCGGCGGCGAGCCGCCGGCGCAGCGCCAGGCGTTGCCGGACGCGCTGCCGTGGTCGCTGAGGGCGGCCGCGAGCTCCGAGCCGCAGAGCAGGCCGTTGTTCAGGCTCCTGAAGTATGGCACACCGAAGGCCGCGTCGCCTGCCAGGGCGAAGGCGCAGTCTGCCGGCGGCACGAAGGCTTGTTGAGCGGGCGGCTGCGGCTGCAGCGGCGGTGCATCAGCGGTGACCACGGAGTCGCCTGCAGCGTCCACCGACGCTACCGACGCCGACGCCGACGCCGACGCCGACGTTGTCATGGCCGCCGGCTCCGCCGCCGGAGTTGGCGCGGCTGCCGGCGCCGCCGCAGGCACCGTCGCAGCCGCAGGCACCGTCGCCGCCGCAGGCACCGTCGCAGCCGCAGGCACCGTCGCAGCCGCAGGCTCCGTCGCCGCCTGCGGCATTGCCGCCGCGCCAGCTCCCTGCGCTGCAGCCTCCTGCGCCTGCGCTGCCACTGACATCGGCGCCGGCACCAGCGCCGGCGGCCGCGCCGCGGCAACGCGGCTCGCGTACGTCACAAAGGCCTCGGCGCGGTATGTGCTGAGGTGCACGACGGCCACCGTCTCGGAGCCCGCGACGCGCGTCTCGCCCGCGAGGTCCGCCTTGGCGTTCAGCCAGAGGCGCAGCGCGTCGCGGAGCCGCGGCGAGAGCGGCGCATCCGCGAGGGCGAGAGCGCCGCCGCCGCCGCCGCCGCCGGCGCCGGCCTTGACGAAGCCCAGCGCATCCTCGCTGACGACGAGCGTCAGTGTGCAGGGAGTCGCGGCGGGGCTGCCTCGCTGGCGCCCGACGTACTCCTCGCCGACGAAGCCCATGAGGTGGAAGAGCGCGGCCGCGGACAGCGCCGGCAGCCTCGAGGTGGCGCCGGCCGCCTCGTAGCGCACGTGCAGCATGTAGGCGAGCGACTGCGCCTCGCGCAGGCCGCCGGCGGCTGGCGAGCCCGCGGCCGCGCCGGCGCTGCCGAACAGGAGGCGGCGGCAGGGCGAGCGCGCGCCGTCGCAGGCGACGATGGCGCTTGCGCTCGTGAGCAGCTGCTGCAGCCGCTCAGAGTGACTGGCCCCGGCCCCAGCCCCGGCGGCGCCACCAGCGCCGCCCGACGGCGGCGGCGCGAGCCACGCGCCCGCGCCGGAGATCGGAAGAGCGTC